>DASSBO010000523.1:0-4843 GCA_035698655.1 Streptomyces sp. | reverse complement strand
GGCCTTGAGGACCCGCTGGAGACCGAGCAGGCCATCGAGCGCTGGAAGAACGACTCGGATCCGCACAACGCCGTCTCCGTCCTGTGCGTGGTCCACGAATCCGACGACTGACCACGGCCTGCCTGCGCCATCTGGCGTCAGGGCGCGTCGGTGAGCAGGACGGCTCGACGCCGGGCCCGGCCTCGACCACGCGGCTCACGTACCGGTTCGTCCCCTCCGTCGTCTTCCAGGCGCACGTGCACGATCCGGCCGTCGCGGACCCGCATCACAAGTACACCGGGGGAACCTGAACGGCCGCCCGTCCGTGGTGACCGTGCCGGCCACGGTCTGCCCGACGGTGAGGACCTCCGGGTCGGTGTTTTCGTGGACGGCGTCGCGGACGCGTCGGGCATGAGGGCGGATGCCTGTCGGTTGTGTAGCAGTGCAGGAGGTCTCAGGCGAGGCGGAGTTCGATGTAGGGGATCGTGTCTCCCGGGAGAACGTAGCGGTCGAACTCGGTGAAGCCGTGCTTGTGGGCGAACGTCAGACCGTCCTCGTTGGTCGCCAGGACGACCGTTTCGATCGTCCCGGCCCCCAGTTCCCGCGCTCGCTGCAGCGCGAAGCCGTAGAGCTGGGTGCCCAGACCCTGCCGACGCTGGTGCGGCAGGACGCGGGCGATGACGACGGCTGTCGAGGAGCCGTCCGCCGGCGGGCGCACCGTCGTGCAGCCCACCGCGGCGTCGCCGAGGTACCCGACGTGCAGGTGGTTGCGCCCCGAGCGCTCACGCACGTCGTCCGCGGACAGCAGATGGGTCGGGATGATCTCGTTGTGGATCCGCCGCCAGTCCTGGAGGGCTGCGTCGTCGGCCGGCTGCTCGATGCGAAGGGAGGTCACGGCTGCAGCCAACCGGGCTCGTCGTCGGTCGTCAAACGGGAAACAGGGACGTAACGCGCGGCGGTTACGGTCGGCTGATGAGTGCTGGAGCAGGGCTGGTCCGGGCCGGCGTCGAGGGGGATCTCGGCGAGCTGACCCGGATCTACAACCACTACGTCGTCGACACCCCGATCACCTTCGACGTCGAGCCGTTCACCGCCGGGCAGCGGCGCCCGTGGCTGGCGGCTCATCCCGGCCACGGACCGCACCGGCTGCTCGTGGCCGAGGAGGACGGCACACTGCTGGGCTACGCGACGAGCAGCCCGTTCCGGGCGAAACCCGCGTACGCGACCTCCGTGGAGACCAGCGTCTACCTGGCGCCCGAGCAGGTGGGCCGCGGTGTCGGCAGCCGGCTGTACGCGGCGCTGTTCGAGATTCTGCAGGCGGAAGGCGTACACCGTGCCCTCGCCGGGATGACGGTGCCCAACGAGGCGTCCAGGCGTCTGCATCTGCGCTTCGGCTTCCGGCCGGTCGGGGTGTACGAGGAGGTCGGGCGGAAGTTCGGCCGGTTCTGGGACGTCGCCTGGTTCCAGAAGCCGCTGGCCTGCTGATTCCGGCTTCCGTCGCCCGTCGGGCAGCGTTTAGTGTGCCGGCATGACCTGGGAGACCTACGGCTCGTTTCTGCTCTTCGCCCTGGTGCTCGTCGTCGTGCCGGGGCCGGACTTCGCGGTCGTCACGAAGAACACGCTGACGGCCGGGCGCGCCCGGGGTGCCTGGTCGAGCGCGGGGGTCGCCTCGTCGAACGCCGTGCAGGGCGTGGCGGCGGCCGTCGGGCTGGGGGCGCTGGTGGTCGCCTCGCAGCCCGTGTTCGACGCGATCAAGTGGGCGGGCGTGTGCTACCTGGCCTTCCTCGGCGTGCAGGCACTGCGGTCCGCCTGGCGCGGCGGAGCCGCACTTCCGGTGCAGGCGGACGCCCAGACGCAGGCGGGCGGGGCCGTGCACGGCCGGGACGCGTTCCACGGCTGGCGGCAGGGTTTCCTGTCCAACATCACCAATCCGAAGGTGCTGGTCTTCTACCTCGCCGTGCTGCCGCAGTTCCTGCCGCCGGACGTCGCGATGTGGCAGGCCGCGGCGCTTGCCCTGACCCACGCGGTGCTCTCCCTGACCTACCTGATGCTGCTGGTGGGCGGTCTGCACCGGGCCCGCCGGGTGCTCGGGCGCCGCGCGGTGCGACGGGGCCTGGACGCCACGACGGGCGTGGTCCTGCTCGCCTTCAGCGCGCGGCTGGCCCGCGAGCACGCCTGAGCCGCGTCACCCGGCCAGGAAGCACACGATCTCAGCGGCGAGTTGCGGCCCGGCGTCCTCCTGCAGGAAGTGCCCGGCACCGGCGATGGTGGGGTGCTCGCGGCCGGCAGCGCCGGGGACGGCCTTGCGCAGGACGGGTGCCATGCCCGCGGTGATGGGGTCGCCGTCGGAGAACGCGCACAGGAACGGCTTCGTCCACTCGGACAGCCCGCGCCAGGCGGCGCGGTTGGCGGCGGTGGCGGGGTCGTCGGGGCTGGTGGGCACCAGGGCGGGCATCGCCCGCGGCCCGGCCTTGTAGGTCTCGTCGGGGAACGGCGCGTCGTAGGCGGCCCGCTCCGCCGCGGTCAGCTCGCGGCGGCAGCCGCTCGCGACGAGCCGCGCGACGTCGAGGGTCTCGGCCCGTTCGACCGCGGTGCGGAAGGACCACCACACCTCCGGCATGTCGTGGTCGCCGGTGGGCAGGCCGGTGTTGGCGGCGATGATCGCGCTGAAGGCGTCGGGGTGTTCGGCGGCGAGCCGCAGCCCGATGAGCCCGCCCCAGTCCTGGCCCACCAGTACGACGTCCCGCAGCCCGAGGACGTCCAGTGCGAAGGCACGCATCCATACGACGTGCCGGGCGTAGCTGTGATCGGCGATCCGCGCGGGCTTGTCGGAACGGCCGAACCCGGGCAGGTCCGGGGCGATCACGCGGAAGCCGGCTTCGGTGAGGACGGGCAGCATCGTCCGGTAGAGGAACGACCAGCTCGGTTCGCCGTGCAGCAACAGCAGCACGCGCCCGTCGGCGGGCCCCGCCTCGACGTACGCCATCCGCAGCGTGGCGCCCTCTTCCCCGTGGCCGGTGGGCACTTCGGCATACCGCGGCGTGTGGTCGAAGTCGGGCAGGCCGGTGAATCGTTCGTCGGGGGTACGCAGCAGTTCCACGGCGGCTTCCTCCTCGTTGCCCTGGGTGACGCAAAGCAGGTTCAGCCTAAGCCTCGGACCATGTGACTGACGCATCAGCCAGTCTCATCACCCCGTTGAATCGCAGTTTTCCCAGGATTTACGGGGGCGATTCCCGTGCGGCGCGGCGAGCGGATTGCGTTTTTCTCATCACAGGGACTACGGTGCCGGGCCATGGAGCAGGAACAGCCCGGCGGCCGTGTCGCCGACAGCGCGGGGGACGTGGCCGAGCGGGTGCGGCAGGTGATCGCCGCGGCCGGCTGCAGCCAGCGCGAGTTCGCGCGGCGGATCGTGATGGACCCGTCCAAGCTCTCCCGCTCGCTCGGCGGCACCCGGCGTTTCGCGGTCGCGGAACTCGCCCGCATCGCGGACGTCGGCAACGTGGACGCCGGTTGGCTGCTGGGCGCGAGCGGGGGCGCTCCCCCCGGTCACGGGGCGGCGGGCACGCCGCCGGCCCGTGCCGCCCAGGACGCACCACCGGCCCCCGCCGGTGGCCGTCCGCTGCAGATCATCCGCGAGACGGTACGGCTCATCGCGGAGCGCGGCTTCCACGCCGTGCGCGTCTTCGACATCGCCGCCGCCTGCGAAACCAGCACGGCCGCCGTCCACTACCACTTCCCCGGTCGCGCGGAGCTGCTGGAGGCAGCGGTGCGCTGGTGCATGGACCAGGACACGCAACGCCGCACCGCGCGCATCGCGGAGGCCGGTGACGCCGCGGACGAACTCCGCCAGCTCATCGAGCTGCAGACGCCGCGCACCGAGCAGCAGCGCCGCCAGTGGCTGGTGTGGGTGGACCTGTGGGCGGAGGCGGCGCGTTCGACGGCCGTCGGCCGGCTGCACGCCGACTACTACCGGCAGTGGCGCACGACCGTGGCCGAGGTGATCCGGCGCGGCGTGGCACAGGGCGTCTTCCGGAACGTCGACCCGGAGGCCGCCGCATTGCGCCTGACCGCACTCATCGACGGGCTGGCCTCCCAGGTCCTGGCCGGCAACGCCGGGCAGAGCGGCCAGGGAACCAGTGCCGAGGACATGTACCGCGCCCTCACGGAGCATGTCGCAGCCGAGTTGTCGCTCCCCGGGTAAGAGCGCCCCGCTCCCTTCGGCCCCTCGACTCCGCCCGACCCCGCACCCCGCATCCCGCACCCCCTGACAGGAGGACACCCCATGGCCGTCAACGACAGCGTCATCATCACCTGCGCACTCACCGGTGCCGGTGACACCGTGGGGCGCAGCCCCCACGTACCCGTCACGCCTGAACAGATAGCCCGCTCCGCCGTCGAAGCGGCCGAAGCCGGGGCGACCGTGGTCCATGTCCACGTCCGCGACCCCGAGACCGGCGCCCCCGCACGTGACCCGCGGCTGTACCGCGAGGTCGTGGAACGGGTGAAGGAGTCCGGCACCGACGTCGTGGTCAACCTCACCGCCGGGATGGGCGGCGACCTCGTCGTCGACCCGGAGGACCCGCTGACGCACCTGCCCGGCACCGACCTGGTCGGCGGGCTGGAACGGCTCCCCCACGTCGAGGAGTTGCTCCCCGACATCTGCACACTGGACTGCGGCTCGCTCAACTTCGGCGACGGCAGCAACCTCTACGTCTCCACGCCCGACATGCTCCGTGCCGGTGCCCGGCGTGTGCAGGAGCTGGGCGTGCGGCCGGAGCTGGAGATCTTCGACACCGGCCAGCTGTGGTTCGCCAAGCAGCTGCTGTCCGAGGGGCTGCTGGACGAGCCGCCGCTCTTCCAGCTG
>DASSBO010000522.1:0-2952 GCA_035698655.1 Streptomyces sp. | reverse complement strand
CCGTACACCAGCGCACGCAACGCCTTTCCCGGGATCGTCACGAAGGTCACGCTCGGGGACGTCGCGGCCCAGGTCGAGATCCAGGCGGGCCCGCACCGCCTGGTCTCCCTGCTCACGCGGGAGGCGGTCGAGGAGCTGGGGCTGGCCGTGGGCACGGAGGCGGTCGCCCGCGTGAAGTCCACCAACGTCCACATCGACAGGCTGTGAAGCGATGACCCCCCTGCGGAAACTGCGCCGCCCCACCACTGCCGGACGGTCGCGCCGCGTCCTGGCCGCCGCCGTCGGCGCGCTGCTGTGCCTGCCGCTGGCCGCGTGCGGAGGCGGCGACCGGGCCGACGGCTCGCCGGGCGGCGCAACGACGACGAAGCAGGCGAAGAACGGCCCCACGCTGACCGTGCTGGCCGCCTCCTCGCTCACCGACGCCTTCAAGCACGCCCGAAAGCAGTACGAGGACCGCAACCCGGGCGTCCACATCCGGTTCTCCTTCGCCGGGTCGCAGTCGCTGGCGGCCCAGGTCCGGCAGGGCGCCCCCGCCGACGTGCTGGTCACGGCGAACACGCAGACGATGCAGAGCGTCGCGGACCAGGTCGGCAAGCCGGTGACGATCGCCAGCAACCGGCTGACGATCGTCACCGAGCCCGGCAACCCCGAGCACATCCACTCGCTGAAGGACCTGACGGACCCGCAGCTGAAGGTCGTCCTCGCCGCGCCCGAGGTGCCGGCCGGCGCCTACAGCAAGAAGATCCTGTCGCGGCAGCACCTGGACGTGCATCCGGTCTCGCTGGAGTCCAGCGTCCGCTCGGTGCTCACGAAGGTCGAGCTGGGCGAGGCGGACGCCGGCCTCGTCTACGCCACCGACGCGCACGCCGGCGGCAAGAAGGTCTCGACGGTGGACATCCCCGCCGGCAAGAACGCCGTCGCCCACTACCCGGCGGCTGTGGTCAAGGACACCGGACACCGGAAGGCCGCCGAAGAGTTCACCCGCTACCTCACCTCGACGGCCGGCTTCGCCTTCCTGGCGGACGAGGGCTTCCTCAAGCCGTGAGCCGCCGGCCGCGCCGCGTGCGGAGCAGGCCGCCGGCCGCGCTGGCCGTGCCGGCGGTCGTCGGGGTGCTGTTCCTGCTGCTGCCGCTGCTCGGCGTGGTCGCGAACGCCCCCTGGGGGCAGTTGCCGCAGCGCTTCACCTCACACGCCGTGGTGCAGGCGCTCGTGCTGTCGCTGGTGGTCTCGGGCTGCGCGCTGGGCGTCTCGCTGCTGCTGGGTGTGCCGCTGGCCTGGCTGCTCGCCCGCACCCGTTTCCCCGGCAAGGCCGCGGTCCGCTCGCTGGTGCTGCTGCCGATGGTGCTGCCACCGACGGTCGCCGGGGTGGCGCTCTTCCAGGCGTTCGGCAGGCGCGGCCTGTTGGGCGGCGCGCTGTCCTCGGTCGGGGTCACGCTGCCGTTCAGCACGGCCGGCGCGGTCGTCGCGGCGACGTTCGTGGCGATGCCGTTCCTGGTCATCAGCCTGGAGGGCGCGCTGGTGGCGGTGCCCGCACGCTACGAGGAGGCCGCCGCCACGATGGGTGCGAGCCAGCTGCGCACCTTCCGGTCGGTCACGCTGCCGATGGTGCTGCCGTCCCTGCTCGCCGGGGGCGCGCTGTCCTGGGCGCGCGCGCTGGGCGAGTTCGGCGCGACGATCACTTTCGCCGGCAACCTGCCCGGCTCGACGCAGACGCTGCCGCTGCAGGTGTACCTGCTGCTGCAGACCGACCCGGCCGGGGCGACGGCGCTGGCACTGCTGCTGCTCGCGGTGGCCGCCGCCGTGCTGTTCGGGCTGCGCGGCCGCTGGCTGGGACGCTCGTCCGCGACGTGAGACGGCCGGGCCCGTGCGGACCCCGGCCGTCTCACCGACGCACGGTCAGTAGACCGGCTTCTCCGGCTCGATCTGGTTGATCCAGCCGATCACGCCGCCGCCGACGTGGACGGCGTCCGCGAAGCCCGCGTTCTTCAGCACCGCGAGCACCTCCGCGGAGCGGACGCCCGTCTTGCAGTGCAGCACGATGCGCTTGTCCTGCGGCAGACCGCCCAGCGCGTCACCCATCAGGAACTTGTCCTTCGGGATCAGCTTCGCGCCCGGGATCGAGACGATCTCGAACTCGTTCGGCTCGCGGACGTCGATGACCTCGATGTCCTCGCCCTCGTCCATCCACTCCTTGAGCTGCTTCGGGGTGATGGTCGAGTCGGCCGCCGCGGCCTGCGCCTCGTCGGAGACGACGCCGCAGAACGCCTCGTAGTCGATCAGCTCGGTGACCGTCGGGTTGTCCCCGCACACCGCGCAGTCCGGGTCCTTGCGGACCTTGACCTGGCGGTAGCTCATCTCCAGGGCGTCGTAGATCATCAGCCGCCCGACCAGCGGGTCGCCGATGCCGGCCAGCAGCTTGATGGCCTCGTTCGTCTGCACCGAGCCGATGGACGCGCACAGCACGCCCAGCACGCCGCCCTCGGCGCAGCTCGGCACCATGCCGGGCGGCGGCGGCTCCGGGTACAGGCAGCGGTAGCAGGGCCCGTGCTCGCTCCAGAACACCGACGCCTGGCCGTCGAACCGGTAGATCGACCCCCACACGTACGGCTTGTTCAGCAGCACGCAGGCGTCGTTGACCAGGTAGCGGGTCGCGAAGTTGTCCGTGCCGTCGACGATCAGGTCGTACTGGCTGAAGATGTCCATCACGTTGTCGGCCTCGAGCCGCTCCTCGTGAAGGACCACGTTCACGTACGGGTTGATGCCCTTGACGGAGTCACGGGCGGACTCGGCCTTGGAGCGGCCGATGTCGGCCTGGCTGTGGATGATCTGGCGCTGCAGGTTCGATTCGTCGACGATGTCGAACTCGACGATCCCGATGGTCCCAACGCCGGCCGCGGCGAGGTACAGCAGCGCCGGCGACCCCAACCCGCCTGCGCCGATGACCAACACACG
>DASSBO010000521.1:0-10829 GCA_035698655.1 Streptomyces sp. | reverse complement strand
ATGAAGGTGATGGCGGGGAGCAGTCCCTCGGAGTCGAGCCGGTCGATGACCTCGGCGCGGCTGGGCGTCCACACCCGGGCGCGGCTGCGGCGCTCCCGTTCCCGGTCGGCCTCGCGTGCGGGCCGCCCGCGGCGGCGGTCGCGCGGGGCGACGCGGGAGTTCTCCATGCGCGCCATGCGGACCAGGTCGGGGTTGACCTCCTTGCGGTCCTTCTTCTCCTCGAAGAGGTCGTACATGCGGCGGCCGGCCAGCACGTGCTGCCACAGCGGGACGGGACGGTGTTCGGAGACGATCACCCGGGTGTCGCCGCGCACGGTGTCCAGCCAGTCACCGAACTCCTCGGCGTTGGAGACGGTCGCCGACAGGGAGACCAGGGTGACCGAGGCGGGGAGGTGGATGATCACCTCCTCCCACACGGCGCCGCGGAACCGGTCGGAGAGATAGTGCACCTCGTCCATGACGACGTAGCCCAGGCCGAGGAGCGCCTGCGAGCCCGCGTAGAGCATGTTGCGCAGCACCTCGGTGGTCATGACGATCACCGGTGCGTCGCCGTTGACGCTGTTGTCGCCGGTCAGCAGGCCGACCTTGTCGGCGCCGTACCGCTTGACCAGGTCGTTGTACTTCTGGTTCGACAGGGCCTTGATCGGCGTGGTGTAGAAGCACTTGCGGCCCGTGGTCAGGGCCAGGTGGACGGCGAACTCGCCGACGATGGTCTTGCCGGAGCCGGTCGGGGCGGCGACCAGCACGCCACTGCCGGCCTCCAGTGCCCGGCAAGCCTGGAGCTGGAAGTCGTCCAGCTCGAAGTCGTACAAGTCACGGAACGGGGCGAGAGCGGTGCGCTGTTCGGCCGCACGCTCGCGCGCCGCCGTGTACCGCTCCGCAGGGGACAGGTCCTCGGTCATCGTGACTACGAGCCTACCGGTCACCACCGACACAACTCACGATCTTTGTCGCGGCCCGGCGTCCGGTGGGCTAGGTGGCGTCGTCGTAACCGCCGCGTGCGGCGCCGTCACCCTCGGGCAGGGCCCGCGGGGCGGGCACGGACTCGACCTCGCCGATCTCCTCGGGAGTCAGGTCCAGCTCGGACGCCTCGTCGTCCCGCGGGCCGGCGGCCACGCGTGCGGCCCGGCGCCGGTCGTTGAGCAGCGCGATGCCGGTGGCGGCGAAGTACAGCACCCAGATCGGTGCGGCGAGCCCGAGCATGCTGACCGGGTCGGTGCTGGGCGTGGCGATGGCCGCGAACAGCGTGATGCCCAGGAGCATGCCGCGCCACCAGCCGCGCATGCGGGCACCGGAGATCACGCCGCCCAGGTTGAGCATGACCAGCAGCAGCGGCATCTCGAAGGAGAGGCCGAAGACGACCACCATGCGCGTGACGAGCCCGATCAGGTCGTCCAGCGGGAGCAGGTTCTGGGTGCCGAACGGGGTGAACTCGATGAGCACCTTGGCCGTCGTCGGAAGCACCTTGTAGGCGAAGAACGCGCCGGCGGCGAAGAGGGGGAAGCCGGCGGCGACGAAGCTCAGCGCGTACTTCTTCTCGTTGCGGTGCAGCCCGGGGGCGACGAACGCCCACAGCTGGTACAGCCACACGGGGGCGGCCACGACCACGCCCGCGGTCAGGGACACCTTCAGCGCGAGGGTGAAGGGGGAGATGAGGCCGTTGAGGACGATCTGCGCGCACGTGTGGCGTTCGCCCTCCGCGCTCTTGCTCACGAGCTGGGAGACCGTGTCCTCGCAGCCGACCGCGGACAGCACCGGGTTGGTGAACCACTCGATGATCTCGGTGTAGAAGAAGGCGCCCAGGACGGCGCCGACGACCACCGCCAGCACCGCCTTCGCCAGGCGGTTGCGCAGCTCACGGAGGTGATCCACCAAAGGCATGCGGCCTTCGGGGTCTGACTCCCGCTTCCTCTTCTGCTTGGGGGCGGACTTGAGCAACCCACGTCCTCATCTCGTGCGGCAGACGGCGGCAGCTCTGGTCAGCCGTGTGTCCTGGTCTCGCGTTCGGGCTCGTTGACGGGGCGGGAGCTGGAGACGTCGCCCGGGGCGGCCTGGATGGTGCGCTGGTCGGACTGCTTGTCGTCGCCGTCACCGCCGTCGCCGCCGGCGCTGCCGTCCTTGTCCTTCTTCATCGCCTTCGCCTCGCTCTTGAGGATGCGGGCGGACTTGCCGAGCGAACGGGCCATGTCCGGCAGCTTCTTCGCACCGAACAGCAGGATGATGACGACGAGGATGAGAATGATCTCGGGAGCGCCGAGCCTTCCGAACATGTGCTTACCTTCCTCACCATCAGACGGCGGGGGCTGGTGCTGCGTCGAAGCCGGGGTTCCGGCCATTGCCTTGCCGAGAGCGATCGTAACGCCTGGAAGGGGAACTTTGGCCATCCCCGTGCGTACTGTCCGGCAACCCGAAGCTTACCGCCCGTCGCTCCCGGCGAGGAGAGCGCGTCAGCGACGGGTGGATTCGGCGGCCGAGCGGGCCAGCGGGACGGCGGCGCGCTCCAGGTCCTCGGCGGCGCGGGAGATCCGCTCGGAGGAGTCCGCGACCGCGCCGGCGAAACGGCGCACCTCGAGGCCGACGCGGACCGCGAGGACGCCGAGGACGGCGGTCCCGCAGAAGGCGAGCGTGACGAAGACCATCGGCCAGAGCATGCGGGCAGCCTAGTGGAAGGCAGGAGAAGGGCCGGACACCGGCGCCGGCCGCTCGGTCATTCGCCGTACGCCGCGAGGGCCTCGCGCGCCGCCTCGCGGGCGCTCTCGGCCAGCTCGGGCGGCGAGGTGATGCGGCCGTCCCGGCCGAGCCGCAGGGCGAGCCGGCGCAGCGAGGCGGGGTCGGGGGTGCGCAGCGTGATGCGCAGGCCGCCGTCGGGCAGGTCCTCGGCGGTGTCGTGCGGGTAGTACTCGGCGACCCAGCGGCCGCCGGGACCGACCTCGACGACGACCTCGGGGTCGTCCGGCGCCGGCTGGACCAGGCCCTCGGACAGGTCGCGCAGCTCGACGGGCGGCGGGTCGGCGGCCTCGTCGAGCAGCCGGATCTCGGCGACCCGGTCGAGCCGGAAGGTCCGGCGGGCCTCGGAGCGGCGGCACCACGCCTCGACGTAGGTGTGGCCGACGGAGAACAGCCGGATCGGGTCGATCTCCCGCTCGGTGACCTCGTCACGGGCGGGCGAGTAGTAGCGCAGCCACAGCCGGCGCCGCTCGGAGATGGCCCGGTCGACCTCGGCGAAGACGCCGCCTTCGGACTCGAAGGTGACCGAGACCCGGGAACTGGCCCCGGCGGTCTCCCCGGCGGCAGCCTCCAGTTTGGCCGTGGCACGCTGCAGGGCGTCCCGGTCGCCTTCCCGCAGGCCCGGCAGGGTCGCCACGGCACGGGCCGCGACGAGCAGGGCGGTGGCCTCGTCGGTGGCGATGTTCAGCGGTCCGGCGACGTCGTCGGCGTTGCGCCACCAGATGTGCTCGCCGTCGGTGTCGATCTCCAGCAGGTCGCCGCCGCGGAAGCTGGTGCCGCACATCGGCAGCACGTCCAGGTCGGCGATGAGTTCGTCGGGGGTGATGCCGAAGGCTCGGGCGACCTCCTCGACGCGGGCACCGGGCCGGTCCCGCAGATAGGTGACCAGGGACAGCATCCGCCGGGTCTGGTCGATGGCGTTCGGCGCCACTGCTCTTCCTTCTCCCTCAGTTCTTGGCCACGGCACGCAGCCGGTCGACGACCTCGGCCCGCAGTTCGTCCGGCGCCAGCACGACGACGTCCGGCCCGAACTCGGCCAGCCAGGCGTCCAGCCCGTGGCCGTAGGGGACCTCGAGCTCCTCCCAGCCCTCCCCCGCCGCGCGGACGGCGCTCGCCCGGGCGCGCAGCGGGTAGCCGCAGCCGGTGCGCAGCCGGATGCGGGCCGTGCGGGAGGCGCTCTCGCCGGCCCAGCGCTCGACGGTCTCGCGGACGGTGACCTGGTCGGGGACGGCGGCGGTGAAGGCGGCGGCGCGGGAGCGCACCGTGCCGGTGATCCGCGAGAGGCGGAAGACCCGCTCGGCCTGCCGGTCGCGGTCGAAGCCCGCCAGATACCAGTGGCCGCGCCAGCACTCCAGCGTCCAGGGCTCCACCTGGCGGCGCTCCGCGCGGGGGGCGTTGGCCCGGCGGTAGTCGAAGAGCACCAGACGGCGGTCGCGGCAGGCGAGCATCAGCGGCTCGAAGGCCGCCTCCCGTGCGGGGATGCGCGGCTCGAGGGTACTCATGGGGTGCAGCTGTTCGTAGGAGGCGGCCTCCTCGGCCTGCGGCATCCCGCCGGCGGCGCGGAGCTTGTGCAGGGCGCCGCTGGCCGCGCCGGCCAGCCGGGCCTGCTGCCACACCCGGGCGGCCAGCCCGAGCGCGGTGGCCTCGGCGGCGTCCAGGGTGACGGGCGGGAGCCGGTTGCTGTCGCGGCGGGCGAGGTATCCGGCCTCACCGTCCAGGTTGTCGACCGTGTCGATGACCAGGCCGAGCTCCCGCAGGTCGTCCTTGTCGCGCTCGAACATGCGGTTGAAGGCGTCGTCGCTGCCGGCTTCGAGGTAGGCCTCGAGCGAGCCGCGCAGTTCCCGCTTGGTGAGCGGGCGCCGGGCTCCGAGCAGGCACAGCGCCAGGTTCATCAGCCGCTCCGCCTTGGCGATCGCCATCGAACCCCGCCCTCAAGTCGAACCCGTTCTCAACGGTTGACCGTACCGCCTCGCGCACGCGCGCGGAAACCGCGTCGGGGAAAGACCGGACGCGACAGGGCCCCGCCGTCCGGCGGGGCCCTGTCGGGGTGGTGCGGCGCACCGGTCAGACGGCGACCAGGTCGCAGACGAAGATCAGCGTCTCGCCCGGCTTGATGCGGCCGCCGCCGGCGCCCGCGTCGCCGTAGGCCAGGTGCGGCGGGATGGTCAGCCGGCGGCGCCCGCCGACCTTCATGCCGAGCACGCCCTTGTCCCAGCCGGGGATGACCTGCCCGACGCCGACCTGGAACTCCAGCGGCTTGCCGCGGTTCCAGCTGGCGTCGAACTCCTCGCCGGTGCTGAAGGAGACGCCGACGTAGTGGACGGAGACCTTGTCCCCGGCCTTGGCGACCGGCCCGTCGCCCTCCCAGATCTCCTGGATCTCGAGGTCGGCCGGCGGCTCGCCTTCGGGGAAGTCGACCTCGGGCTTGTCGATGCTCACGAAATTGCTCCTACGAACGTCTGCAGCGGACAACCGCACCAGTCTCGCAGACGATCAGGTCAGTGGTGGGCCCGGAGGATGTCCACGACCATCACGACGTCGAAGGCCTTCTTCTGGGCGGCCTCGGGGAACTCGCTCTTGGGAATGGCCAGCATCACCCGACTGCCCACTTTCTTGCCCACCAGACCCTTCTCCCAGCCGAGGACCGCCTTGAGCGGGGACTCCTGCGGCTTGGGCGGCGCGCCGGCCTGCGGGTTCCCGGTCCAGGTGTCCACGACCGACTGGTCGGGCTTCTCCCATGGGACGGCCCGGTACTCGGCGAGGACGGTGTCGTTCTTGCCGACCGTCTTGCCGTCGCCCTGGATGACGGTCCTGCTCACCAGTTCGTCCGGGGCGTCCTGGCCCTTGGGAACGGTGATCGACGGGGACTTGTGGTCCGTGTTCGTGCCGATCTTCGGCAGCGAGGCGTCCGTCTGCGGGGTCTTCTTCCCCTTGGGGAGGGTCGGCACCGAGTCCTTGATCTCGATGACGAAGACGAGGGTGTCGCCCTTCTTGATGCCGCTGCCCTGCGGCGGCTGGTCCCCGTAGGCCATGTCCGGCGGGATGACCAGTTCGACCTTGCTGCCGACCTTCTTGCCGACCAGGCCCTTGTCCCAGCCCTCGACGACCGAGCCGTTGCCGATCATGAAGCCGGTGGGCTTCTTGCGCTTGTAGCTGTTGTCGAAGGCCTTGCCTTCCCAGGTCTGGCCGGCGTAGTCGGCGATCAGGAAGTCGTTCTTCTGTACGGTCCGGCCCTTGCCCTTCTCCAGCACCTTGGTCTGCAGGTGATCGGGCGGCGAGCCCACGCCGTCCGCGATCTGGGGCATCTTGCCGTCCTCGCCCGTGACGGCGGGCGCTGCGCCCGGCTTGCCGTCCTCGGCACCGGAGCCGCAGGCCGCGGCGGAGGCGACGAACAGCGGAACGGCCAGGGCCGCGGCGAGACGGCGGGCGGTCGTGCTCAGAGTCATGGTCCCTCTTGTGGGGTCTCGGGGACGGTGTGTCCGGCCAGTGGCGCACAGCCTACGCATACGACACCAGCGGACACACCGGACCCGACCGAGCCCACACAAGCGTCACATTCCGGCGATCAGCTTCTCCACACGTTCGTCCACCGACCGGAAGGGGTCCTTGCACAGCACGGTGCGCTGCGCCTGGTCGTTGAGCTTCAGGTGCACCCAGTCGACGGTGAAGTCACGGCGCTGTTCCTGCGCCCTGCGGATGAAGTCGCCGCGCAGCCGGGCCCGCGTGGTCTGCGGGGGGACGGACTTGCCCTCGAAGATCTTCAGATCGTTGCAGATCCGCGCGGCCTGCCCCTTGCGCTCGAGCAGGTAGTACAGCCCGCGGCGCCGGTGGATGTCGTGGTAGGCGAGGTCTATCTGGGCGATCCGCGGGTGCGACATGGAGATGTCGTGCTTGGCGCGGTAGCTGTCGATGAGCTGGTATTTCATCACCCAGTCGATCTCGGTGGCGACCTTGTCGAGCTCCTCGGTGCGCACGGCCTCCAGCGTGCGGCCCCACAGCTCCAGCACCCGGCCGATCAGGCCGGTGCCGATCCCGCGCCGGTCGCAGAAGTCGACGGCCTTGTCGAAGTACTCCTGCTGGATCTCCAGCGCGGAGGCCTCGCGGCCGCTGGCGAGCCGGACCTTGCGGCGGCCCGTGCTGTCGTGGCTGACCTCCCGGATGGCCCGGATCGGGTTCTCCAGCGTGAGGTCGCGCATGACGGTGCCGGCCTCGATCATGCGCAGGACGAGGTCCGTGGCACCGACCTTCAGCATCATCGTCGTCTCGGACATGTTCGAGTCGCCGACGATCACGTGCAGCCGGCGGTAGCGCTCCGCGTCGGCGTGCGGCTCGTCGCGCGTGTTGATGATGGGCCGTGAGCGGGTCGTCGCGGAGCTGACGCCCTCCCAGATGTGCTCCGCGCGCTGGCTCACGCAGTACACCGCGCCGCGGGGCGTCTGCAGCACCTTGCCCGCGCCGCAGATCAGCTGCCGGGTGACGAGGAACGGGATGAGCACGTCGGCCAGCCGGGAGAACTCGCCGTGCCTCGCCACGAGGTAGTTCTCGTGACAGCCGTAGGAGTTGCCGGCGGAGTCGGTGTTGTTCTTGAACAGGTAGACGTCGCCGGCGATGCCCTCCTCGTGCAGCCGGCGTTCGGCGTCGACGAGCAGGCCCTCCAGGATGCGCTCGCCGGCCTTGTCGTGCGTGACCAGCTCGGTCACGTTGTCACACTCGGGCGTGGCGTACTCCGGGTGGGAGCCCACGTCCAGATACAGCCTCGCTCCGTTCCTCAGGAACACGTTGCTGCTGCGGCCCCATGACACGACACGGCGGAAGAGGTACCGCGCCACCTCGTCGGGGGACAGCCGGCGCTGTCCCCGGAACGTGCATGTGACGCCGTACTCGTTCTCCAGCCCGAAGATTCGGCGGTCCATGACTGAACATTACGCCTGAGAGCCGCTTCTGAAACTCGGTTCGCCCTGACCCTTTCGATCATTTTCCGCCGAGGTGACGGGATTGGCCGCCCGCTCGGCGGTGTGCGCCGGAGCCGCGAGGACACGCCGGGTGGCCAGCAGGACGAGCAGTCCCGCGATCCCGGAGACGCCGGCGACCGCGAATCCCGCCGCAGTACTCCCCCACTCGATGACCGGACCCACCACCGCGGTGCCCGCCGCGGCGCCGACACCGAAGGTGGTCACCAGCCAGGAGAACGCCTCGGTGACGGTGCCGGCGGGTGCCTGCCGGTCGACCACGACGAAGGCACAGGCGAGCGCCGGGGCCAGGAAGACCCCTGAGAGACCGGCCAGCGCCGTCATGGCGACGGTCCCGGGCACCAGCGTCAACGGCAGGTAGCCGGCCGCGAGGGCGGCCACCAGGACGCGCAGCCGGCGCTCCGGGACGCCCGGCCAGTGCCGCGCCCCGTACAGCAGCCCGCCGACCAGGGCGCCGGCGCCGAGGGCGGAGAGCAGGTAGCTGGATATCAGGCTGTCGCCCTGCCCGTCGGCGTAGGCGACGGCGGCCACCGCGATGGAACCCAGCGCGAGGCCGACGAAGAAGAAGGCGCCCAGCAGCGCGAGCAGCCCGGACGAGCGCAGGGCGCCGAGCCAGTGGGCGTCGCGGGGCGCCGAGCGCCAGCGCCGCGAGGGCGGGGAGACCACCACGGACAGCGCGCCCAGGACGCCCATCACGTTGATCACCAGGAGCGCGGCGGCCTCGCTGCGCACCGCGACCAGCAGCGTGACGAGCAGCGGGCCGACGGCGAACATGACCTCCTGGGCCACCGCGTCGAGCGCGTAGGCGGCGTGCACCCGGTCCGCGCGTCCCAGCACGCTGGGCCACAGCGCCCGCAGCCCGCCCTCCAGCGGCGGGGTGAACAGACCGGCCAGCAGCACCGCCGCGGCGGCGAGCACGGGGAAGCCGGGCCCGCCGAAGGCCGGCGGGTCTCCGGAGCCGGTCAGGGCGAAGAGCACCATGCCGAGGGCGGAGAGCAGCGCCGCCGGAAGCATCACCCGCGGCTGCCCGTACAGGTCGACGGCGCGGCCCAGCGCTGGCTGTCCGACGGCCGTGGCGAGCCCGTAGACGGCGGACAGCACGCCGGCGAGCGTGTAGCTGCCGCCCTCGGCCCGCACGAACAGCACGATGGCCAGTGCGCCGGTGGCGTTGGGCAGCCTGCCCAGCAGCGTGCCGGACAGCAGCCGCATGGCGTGCTTGGCGCGCAGCAGGTCGGCGTATCCGGTCGACGCTGCCATCAACTGCCGCCCTCCCCTCGGTCGTCATACGTATAACCTACGGCGTCATACGTACCATGACCGCTTAGCGTGGTCCAGCGGAACGGAAGTGACGTGTCAGAGGCGAACCCACCGGTGGCCGCCCCCACCAGCCGTGACGTGGCCCGCCGCGCGGGCGTCTCGCAGGCGACGGTCTCGCTGGTGCTGGGCGGGAAGTGGCGCGGCCGCGTCTCGGCGCCGCGGGCCGAGGCGGTGCGGGACGCCGCACGGGAGCTGGGGTACCGGCCGAACCTGGCGGCACGCAGCCTGCGGCTGGGGCGCACCCGCACCGCGATGCTCGTCGTGCCCGCGCTCACCAGCGACTTCTTCGCCCGGGTGCATGCCGGTGCGGCGCCGGTGGCCGCGCAGAGCGGTTTCGGGCTCGTGCTGTACCCGTCGCCGGAAGGCGTCGGTCAGACCCCGGACCCGTTCGACCCGGCGCACGCCGCGCTGGACGGCGTCATCGCCTCGTCCATGGCACCGGAGGCGCTGGCGGTGCTGCGCGGCGACGGGCTGCCGCTGGTCATGCTGGACAGCGATCCGCTGGGCGGGCAGGCCACCACGGTCAACCCCGACATCGCCGAGGGCATGCGGCTGGTGGCCGGCCACCTGCTGGACCTGGGGCACCGCCGGATCGGGCACCTGGCGGCGGCGGTGGACTCCTGGACGTTCCGGGCACGCGCGCAGGCCCTGCGGGAGGCGCTGACGGCCGGCGGCGCGGCGGTGGTGCGCACCGAGCGGTCCGGGCTGGGCGTCGCGGACGGGCTGGAGGCGGCGGCACGCGTGCTGGCGGGTGCCGGCCGCCCCACGGCGCTGGTCTGCGACGACGACCTGCTGGCCGCCGGCGCCTGCAAGGCCGCACGGCGACTCGGGCTGCGGGTGCCGCAGGACGTGTCGGTGACCGGGTTCGACGACCTGGCGCTGGCCACGGCCGTGGAACCGGAGCTGACGACGGTACGGCTGCCCGCGGAGGCCGTCGGCGAGGCGGGCATGCGGGCGCTGCTGTCCGTGCTGGACGGGCAGTCGCCCGGCCCGCACACCCTGCCGGTCACGCTCGTCACCCGCGCCTCGACGGCCCCGCCTCCCGGCTGAGCGTCCGAGCGCGGGCCGGACGGGCTACTCCTCCCCGTCCGTGTCGGTGTCGTCGTCCGAGGAAGAAGCGGAAGCGGACGAGGAGGCGGTACCGCCCTCGTCCAGGAGGCGCTCGAGCCGCCGTCCGAGGACCCGCTTGAACTTCCGCTGCTGCGACCGGGTGCGGTCGAGTACGGCGACCTCCAGCTGCTCGGCCGTCAGCCCCCGCTCGCCGCCGTTGTTGTCACGGGAGAGCGAGCCGACCGCCAGCTGCAGCGCCTCGGCGAGCGACATGCCGTCCCGGTGCCGCTCCTCCAGGTAGCTGCTGATCTGGTCGGCGTTGCCGCCGACCGCGACGGATCCGTGCTCGTCCACGATCGAGCCGTCGTGCGGCAGCCGGTAGATCTGGTCGTCCTCGGGGGCGGCGCCCACCTCGGCGACGATCAGCTCCACCTCGTAGGGCTTCTCCGCGGCGCTGGAGAAGATGTTGCCCAGCGCCTGGGCGTAGACGTTGGCCAGGCCGCGGGCGTTGACGTCGGCGCGGTCGTACGAGTAGCCGCGCAGGTCGGCGTAGCGCACACCGGCGATGCGCAGGTTCTCGAACTCGTTGTACTTGCCCACCGCGGCGAACGCGATCCGGTCGTAGATCTCGCTGATCTTGTGCAGGGCACGGGACATGTTCTCGGCGACGAAGAGGATGCCGTCGGCGTACTGAAGCACGACCACGCTGCGACCGCGGGCGATGCCCTTGCGGGCGAACTCGGCCCGGTCCGCCATGGCCTGCTG
>DASSBO010000520.1:0-15360 GCA_035698655.1 Streptomyces sp. | reverse complement strand
GACCTTGCTGCGGCAGCCGGGCCGGTCGCAGAAGAGGGTGTGGTTCAGACCGACTGCCATCACAGGTCCTCGTCCAGGAGGCGCCGGCATTCGGCGACAGCGGTGGCGGCGTCGGGCCAGCAGTACCGCTCCTCGGGCCGCAGGCCCATGCTCGGCCGCCAGCCCTGCCGCGTCCACGTCCGGAACCGGGCGCCGACCGACGGCTGCCCGACGACCGTGTAGCGGTCGCCGCTGGTGTCGCGGTGGACGGACATCGTGCGGCCGCACCCGGGGACCTGAAAGTACACCGCGAGCTTGAGCAGCTCCTCCAGTCCGATGGCGGGGGTGGCCGGCATGTGCTCGTCGCGGGCCGGGACGGGCAGCGCCCCCATCCGGGCGACGGCGTCGGCCAGCGACTCGCTCTCCGGCGGCCGGGTTTCACCGTGCGGGGCCGGCACGCCGGCCGTGTCCCCGGGGGTGGTGGAGGTGTTCGGCAGGTGCGTGCACGCGGCCAGCAGCACGGCGAGCGTGTCGCGCGCGCGGGACGCGAGGTCCCGCTCGGTGGTCAGTCGGTTGATGTCGCCCTGCTGCTCGAGGAGTTTCTGCGCCACGGCACTGTGGTCGAGGTACTGGGCCATCGTCGTCACTGCTCCTTCGGCGAGTTGTCGGGCTGGGTCGCTTCGGTCGCTTGACCGGTGCTGCGGGCGCCCGGGTCCTTGGCGGCCTCGTCGGCCAGGCGGCGGAGCTCGGCCGCGGCGTGGCACATGCAGACGGGGAGCAGCGCCTCGACGTCGGGGCAGGCCCGTTCGAACCAGTCCGCGGCGTCGCGCAGGGTCTGGACGCGGTCGAGGCGGCGGAGCTCGGCGACGATCGTCTCGGTGGGCGGCATGCCGGTGTCGGTGAACGCGGTGTCGGGGTCGATGTAGGCGGCGGCCCACACGGACCAGCCCTTCGCGGTGCCGACCTCGCGGATCTTCGCCGCCCAGCGGCGGGCCTCGTCCGTCCTGGCTTCGGCGACGACACGGGCGATGATCTCGCGGGCGATCTGCCGTCCCCAGCCGCCGTTGACCAGCGACGTGACGGCGTCCTCGCGGGCGTTCATTCGTTGTCCCCGCTCTCGTCGGGCTCCTGGGCGTCGCCGCTGTTCGGAGTCGTCACACCGGCAGCCCGGCGCCACGCCTCGTGTTCGCGGGGGGTCATGCCGGGCTCGCAGCCATCGACTGGGGCCTGCATGGCCACCGCCGCGGCCAGCGCGAGCGTGGCGTGGGCGGTGGCCTCCTGCGCGAATGCCAGGCCGACGGACGCGTCGCCGCCGTCCCCGTAGGTGAAGTGCTGGGCGCGCTTGAGGAGCTGCTCGGCTTCGCGGTAGTGGTCCGGTCCGGTAGCCATCAGGTATCCGTCCCCGTCGTGGTGTCGGTGGTGAGCCGCGCAGCCCAGTCGGCGAGCGCGGTGAAGTCTTCGCTGGTCAGTCCCTTGGCCGGGTCGACCCAGTGCAGGAGGGCGGGCCCGTCGTGGTGGTCGGCGACGTACTCGCGGTCGATGTCGGTGATCTGGTCGTCGACCCAGGCGAACGGCCGGCCTGCCGCGTATTCCACGACCTTCCACGTCTTCACGTACGTGCCGTCGGGGCGGGGAACGAGCTGGCTGCCGAACTCGATGACGGGCAGGTCACGGGTGCGGGGCAGGCCGATGCGCCAGCCGATCCACTCGTTGGCGTCGTGCTCCCACGTCGTCGCCCACACCAGCTCGAACGGCAGCCGCATCAGGGCGGGGCCGTGCGCCGGGTTCAGCCACACCCGTAGTGGCTTCACCCAGCGCTCGGGCACGCCGAGGTGCTGGGCGATCCACGTGTCGGGCTTCATGCGGTACGTCTTGTAGCCGGGTGGCCGGCGGTGCGGCGGCGCGTCGAAGCAGTTCAGTGGGCCGTCGACGTCCAGGAGCAGCAGAGGCTTCGTCGTCATGGTGCTCAGCCCTCATCGACCAGCTGGCCGTCGGCGTCGCGCGGGCAGTCGCACCCGCACGCGCAGTCGGCGTGCTCCGGTCCGCTTCCGTAGCAGCGGCACATGGACTCGCCGCACGGCTCCCTCACCTCGAACCCGGGCAAGCCGCGGGTGTTCAGGCCCATCGGTGAGCTGGCGGTGTGCGCCTGGTCCAGGGCTGCGGCCAGCGCGTTGGCGCTGGTGACGGCAGCGGCGAGCGCCTGCCGCAGCGACTGGACCGCCTGGGCGGGGTCGCCGCCGCCGTCGACGAGGATTCGGCCGTCCTTGTGGGTGCGTTCCACGGGGAGGGCGGCCTGCTCGATGGCCTGCGGCAGCATGCGGGCGAGGTGGGCGAGGCACCCGATCGCGTGGTAGCTGTGGCCCGGGTACTGCCAGCCGTCGTCGGTGACGACGGTGGCGTGGTTGAAGGCGCGGACCTGGTCGGCGGCGCGGGAAGCGTGGTGGTCGGGGGACCTCTTCATGAAGGCGTCTCCTGTGGGTGATGGGGCCCGGTGCCTATCGGGACTCGGTGCCGTATGCGGTGGCTGCGGCCAGGTCGCGCGGGGTGCAGCGGGGGGCGCCCGGGCAGGGTCCGAAGCCGTCGTGCTGGGAGCACTGGAGCTGAGACGGGTACGGGCCGCTGTGCAGCGCCGGGTCGATGAAGTCGGCGGCCGCGCGCCACGCCTTGGCGTCCGGCGAGCCCGGGTTCACGACCTCGACGCGGACGTCCGCCGCGGCTTCGGTGACGGCCTGGCCGCCGATGGCCTGCTGGTAGCGCAGGTAGGTGTCCTCGGCGAGGATGCGGCGCAGGTGCTGGTCGACGTCTGCGGGCGTCGCGTCGAAGCGGCCCGGCAGCGATACGGCCGGGGCCGGCTCGCGTCCGACGGCGGCGCGCGCCACCCATGAGGCGATGACGGCGACGGTGCTCCATTCCCAGCTGGAGAGCCAGGCGGCGATGCCCCGCTCGTACTCTCCGAGCTCGACGCCGGCGGCGGTCAGGGTGTCGGCCAGGGCGTTGTACTGCGCGGTCGTCAGGTAGAAGCCGGCGGGCGGATCGGTGAAGGGTCCCTCGGGGACGGCGGGGGTGTCGGGCTGTGTGGTCATGGGTCTCTCCCAGGTGTGGGTGGGGCCCGGCGGCCGGAAGCGAGTCGGTGCGCCTGGGCGCGGGTCGCGTGTCCGGCCGCCGGGCGGTCTCGGGGTCAGCGGCCGGCGATGTCGCGCAGCGCGTTGATGGCGTCGCCCGGTGCCGCGTGGAACAGGTCTTCGTTGTCGAGCCCGAGGGCCTGTCGGCCGATGTCCGGGATGGACTGGAACTGGGTGCCCTTCGACGCGCGGGTGCTGTGCAGGGTCCAGCCGGTGAGGTGGGCGGCCCATCCGGCGATGCACATCACCGTGCCGCAGGCCGGCGTCTCGCCCGGGGCGAGGGCTTCGCCCATGGGCTTCCAGAACCAGCACGCCATGTCGAAGGCGTCGGGCTGGCTCTCGATGGCGTCGAGGACGGCGGCGGCCACCTCGGCGGGCGTGTGAAGGGTCGGGGGGACGGTGGTGTCGGGCATGGCTCAACTCCGCTTTGAAGGGGGAAGGTTGGAAGGCGCAGGTTGGAGTCGGTATGGCTCCGCCGCCCGGGTCCGATAGACCTGGTTGTTCTTCGCTGGGGCTATGCGGAGAACCAGACGAGTGCCCTGGGGTACATCAACCGGGACCCAGTAGAAGGCGCAGAGCCCTGGGTGATAGGCGATGAAGGCCTCGATCTGGCCGTGGTACAGGGTTGTCTTGCCGGACAGCGGATGGATGCTGGACGTGTTGAACTCGATCGTTCCGGCGTTCCGTCCGTCCCGCGCTGTCTTCACCTGCACCCGGTGCAGTTGACGGCCGTCATCGACGACCATGTCGTAGCGGCGGTTATCGCCGAACGGCATAGAGACCGAGTAGCCGTACTCGATGAGCCTGGCGAGGACTACGGCCTCGGTCAGCTCACCTCGCGCCTTGGGACTGAGCTTCGTGTTCACGTAGTGCTGACAGGACTCGAACCTGCGACACGACCCCTATAAGTGGGCCTGCTCTGCCAACTGAGCTACAGCACCGCGATGTTGAGTTGTTGGGTGGGCCGCGCCTCGCGGGCGGGGGGAGCGCGCGGGGCGCGGCCCTGGGTGGCGGCCGGGCCGGTGGGGGTGGGCCCGGGCCGCCGGTCTGGGGGTCAGGTGCGGCGCTGGAGGAGCAGGCGCCGGTGGGCCCGGGTCTTGGTGTCGTCGTCGGTGCCTTCGAGGAGGGCGGTGGCGCGGGCGATTTCCTCGGTCATCGACTTGCCGGGGCGGCGGGGGGCGACGTGGTCGAGGTAGTCGGTGATGGCTCGCTCTGCGGCGTAGGCGGTGCGTCCGGCGCGCTCGGTCTCGGTGCGGAACATGGCGTCGAGGCGGTCGGTGCGCTTCGCGGCGGTCTTGCGGGTCCGGTCGGTGGCGTCGTCGTCGAGGGGCCACAGGTCGGCGATCACCTGGTGGAAGTCGCTGATCGCGATGTCGGTGCGTGCGAGGGCGGTCTCCTCCGTCTCGAACGCTTCGGCGTAGCGGAGGGTGAGGCCGAGGGTGCGGCGGGCTTCGGTGAGGTGGCCGAGGGCTCCGGAGGTGTGCCGGATGGACCAGCGGGCGTGTGCGTCGGCGAGGGCAAAGCGCTCGGTGTTGCCGCAGACGACGCGCCACGGGGTGGCGACGATCTCGGCCTGTGAGGTGCCGTCGTGGGAGTTGATCGCGACGATGAACAGGCGGATCTCGTCGTTGAGGCCGCCCCGGTCGATGACGATGCTGTCGGGAATTTGCATGGTGACGAACACCCGGCGGCCGCCGCGCAGTGCGCCTGCGGATTCCCAGAGCACGTCGTGCGTGTCGGCGAGGTCCGTCAGGAAGTGGAAGATCTCCTGCTGCTGGAACACCTGGTAGCGGTGGCCGACGGTGCCGAGTGCGTCGCCGGTGTCGGAGCGGACGGTCACGTAGTGGTCGTCCATGACGCGGCGCTCGCTGCCGTACGGGTAGAGGACGGGCCGCTTGTCGACATTGAAGTCGATCTGGGCGAGGCGCAGGACGGTGTCGATGTCGGAGGTGCCGCCGGGGATGACGGTGCCGAGTCCGTGCCAGGCCGGGGTGGACGTGTACAGGGCGGCGGTGCCGCGTGAGGTGTCGAGGCCGTCGCGGCCGATGACCTCGCCCCGGTCGTATCCGACGGTGGCCTTGTACGTGCCGCTGGTGGTGCGTCGGGCGCCTGTGGTCGCGATCCGCGCGGTGCGCTCCGCGTGGAATCGCTCGTTGACGTCGGTGGTGCTCACGGTGTCCCCCCTCCGGGGTGGCGGGTGTTGTGGTCGTGGGCCCGGCCGGATTCGAACCGGTGTGGGGCGCCCTGTGGGGCGCTGCTCTGCCTGTGAGCTGCGGGCCCGGCGGTGCTGTCGGGGTGGCCGGGTTGTGGGGCCCGGCCGCCGGGGCGGGAAGGGTCAGGGGTGGGGGCGCATGGGGCCGTGTGCGGGCTGCCAGCGCATGGAGTCGACGCTGCCGCGCCAGTCGGTGAGTGTCCGGTCGATGCGGCTCAGGACGTCGTGGGGGGCGGTGGGCCGGTCGGGGCCGGGCGTGTACTGCTGCCACGCCTGGGTGAGGACGTGCCGCTCCGTGGGGCTGTAGGCCATGACGGTGCGGAGCCGGCCGTTGATGAGCTGCCAGGTGGTGCCGGGCTCGCGCCGGTAGGTGCGCCGGTAGATATCGGCGGCGACCTTGCCGAGCGGGGAGGCGTACCGCCAGTCAGTGGGGAGGCCCTGCTGGCGGAGGAGGGTGGCGACGGTGGACCGCGTCATGGTGGTGACCTCCGGTCAGGCGCAGGCGGCGGAGCGGGTGATGGATTCGCGGCGCGCGTGGTGCGGGCCGGACTGCTCGCCCCACGCGTCGATGAGCGCGAAGCGGCAGTCGGCGATGCCCAGGAGGTCCGCGGCGAGGCAGATCTCGCACGGGCAGGGGATGGCCAGCCACAGTCCGTGGCGGTCCTCGATGGAGCCGTGGTAGATGACCAGGTCACCGGGTTCGATCAGGTCCAGCGAGCCGAAGAGAGTGTCCATGGCCGTCCCCCTCGTACGTGATGGGCTGGGGCGGCTGTTCCGCCCCTATGTAGAAAATTGTACGAGTAAGTAGGAGTAACCACAAGACTTGAGTCGTACTTTCTTCGACACCTTGTGCCACTTCACGCCCGCTGGACTCCGGGCCCTACGACGCCCGCTGATCACTCCGGTTCGTGGTCAGCAGGTACAGGCGATTCCCCTCGTAGCGGGCCGGCACCCCGCTGTCGCCGTCCACGCACAGCTCGTTGACACACCACGCCCGCGGCCGGTCCTCATCCGCACGCCCGTACACCGTCCGACCCCCGCACGCCAGGCACAGCGCATGCCGGAAATGCACGGATGGCCCGCGCAGACCGAGGACCGTGAGGACCGTGCCGTGCCACCGGGCCACCGTGCTCCGCGCCTCCCGCTCACGGCCCGCGCTCTCCGCCCCGGGCGGAATCGCGCGCAGCGCCCGGTGCCAGGGCTGCGTGTGCGTGGAGCCCCGCAGCTCGGCATCGAGCCTCACGGCCTCGACTTTGATGAGCTGCGACCAGGACACGGCCGCGAGCGATGCCGGCGGGCGCGACCCGGGAGTGGACCGGCCGCCGCCGGCCGGCTGCCGGGTACGCAGCGCCAGACGGTCGAGCCGCTCCATCAGCCCCGGGCCCTCGTCACCGGGGTGCTGCTCGTCGCCGAGGTAGCGGTCGACGAGGTCGACGACCAGCTCGTCAAGACTCTGCATCGGTGTCCTCCTCGGCGGCCCTGTCCGCGGCTTCTGCGGCGGCGCGGTCCTCCTCCTGCTCCATGAACGGGTAGCCGAGGTAGTAGCCGACCCATGCGGTGACGAGGTAGGTGTGCGAGCGGCACGGCATGCACACCGCGTAGACGCGGCCCTCCTCGATGTCCGGCTGCCGGGCCAGAACTCGGCCTTGGCGGTCCAGGAGCTGCGTCTCGAACACGAAGGAGAGGGGCTGCCACTGGTGCTTGCCGTCGGGGCTGCCCGGGCACACCAGCGGGCTTCCGGCGGAGCCGCCGAACCGGACAGGCCGGTGCCGGACCTTGTCGCAGTCCCGGCTCCAGCAGCGCTCCCAGCGTGCGTCCTCGCTGTCTGTCACCCAGGCGTGTGTGTGCTGGCTGCTCATATGCGGCCGTCCGGTTCGTCGACCGGCTCGTCGGTCAGCTCGAAGCCGTGCCAGCTCGCGCTGGCCAGCTTCGCGGCAACCTCAGCGACGACGACTTCCACGACGCGCGCACCGATCGAGGCGGGCGCCCCGTCCGTGACGAAGTCCAGCGTGACGCTGACGTGCTTCTCAGCCATCCTGTCCTCCACGGACGTGCGCGGTGATCACTGCCTTCAGCAGCTCCATGGCCTGCTCCTGGGTGAAGCCGGCCTTCACCCAGGCTTTGAACGCCTCGTGGTGCATGGCGGCCTCTGCTGCGAGCGGGGTGAGCGGATCGGGTGTCGTCTCAGACATCGGCGGTCTCCGAGAGCGTGAAGGCGATGACGATGCGGTCGTCGGCCGGGTGGAAGCGCAGTGCGTCTCCGGGGATCGGGGCGTCGGCGGCCAGGTCGTGGGCCTTGCGGTAGTCGTTGAGTGCCGCGTCCCACGCCTTGCTGATCTCGTCGGCGGGCGCGCCCCACGGGGAGCTGGTGGGTACCTCGTACTGGCGGCGGACGGTGGTGATGGTGCGGGAGGTGTAGTCGGCCATTACAGGTCCTCGGTGGTGTGGTGGGTGGCGACCCGGACCATGCGGAAGACGCGGTCGGGGTGGCGCTCGCGGCGGCGGGCGAGGGCGGCGGCCGCGGCCTGGCGGTCGCCGGTGGGGCGGGTGACGGACAGCCAGCCGTCACCCTGCTGGAGCTCGAGGTGCCAGCGCTCGAGGACCGGCTGGGTGAGGGCCTGGCTGTCGTCGGGCCACTCGGCGCGGGCATCGGGGTAGCCCTTCACCAGCTCTTCCAGTGAGGTTGCGGCCGTGGCGAGCCCGTACTCGGGGTCATCGAGGACGAGGACACGGCCGGAGGGGAACTGCGCCCCGTCCAGGACGCGGCCGCCGGTGACGTGCAGGCGAAAGCCGCGCGTGAAGCCGCTCATCGGGTTCCTCCCGTCAAGTGGTCGGGGATCGGGCCGCCCTGGGCGTGGCCGGGCCGGGCGGGGCCGTTGACGGCGCGGGCCACGGCGAGCGGCGGGCAGGGCAGGCGCAGCGGGTTCCGGTCGGGGGTGCAGTAGCCGCACTCGCTGTCGGGGAGGTGGAGGGTGGTGGCGTCCTCCAGCCAGCCGATCAGCGGTCCGCGGGCGCGCAGGAGGACGCGGATCATGTCGAGGAGTTCGCTGCTGTCGCAGTGCAGGGTGTAGCCGCTGGTGTTGTGGTCGTTGCGGAGGCGTGTGGCGGCAGTGCGCAGTTCCTCGGTGGGTGTGTTCACGGGCGGTCCTCTGGCGTGGGTCGGGTCAGCCACTCGTCGGGGAAGGGGGTGCGGAGCAGTGCGGTGCGGTCTTCGGTGGCGGGGTGGCCGGGGTGGGCCGGGTCCACGTAGCGGTAGCCGTCCGCGTCCCGTGCGAAGGGGGTGTAGCGGATGACGGGCCCGTAGGCGCTGTCCTCGATGACGAGGTCGGAGGCGAGCGGCACATCGTTCGGGTTGATGCCGTTCAGGCGCAGCCAGAGCCGTACCTGGCGGAACGTCCGGTCGTCACGGCGGCCGAGCGCCCACAGGTCCTCGCAGTCGATGACGAGGCGATTGCTCACGGTTGGATGACCTCACTGTTCGGGGTGGTCTGTGGCCGGGGGTGCGGGCGCAGGTAGACGAAGCCGGCGGGCAGCGTGGTGTCGGGGACCAGGGGCCAGCTGGGGAAGGACTGGAGCGGGCTCAGCGGCGTCAGGGGGCTGGTAGCCGTGGCGGTGATGGCGGCCATCAGCGCGTCGAGGGTGCCCGGCTCTGCCGCGATCTGCTGCACCGGATCGATGGTGACCAGGAGGAATCTCACGGTCGGGTCACCTCCAGGCGGTGGCGGCCGCCGCCACTCATCTGCGTGTGGTGGACGTGGCAGCCGGCGGCCCGCAGCCGAGGCGTGAGGAAGTCGAGCCGGTCACCGTCGCCAGGCCCGTCGTAGAAGACGTTCACCTGCCGGGGCCCGGCCTGGGCGACACGGAGCCCGGGCTCCCAGTCGCCGTCGGTGAAGTCGCTGAACTTGTGCCCGCCGTCGACGAGGAGCTGCTCCACTGCTGCGGCCCTGATGCGGCGCCCCACGTCACACGATCCCTGAGGAGCCGTTGCGGCGGACGCGGCGGAGCTCGGCGAGTAGGGCCGTCGGGTCCGGGTGCACGTGGATGACGACGGTCACCGGCGCTTCGTCGGGGCGGGCCGTGCGGAATGCGGTGCCGTAGCGGTCGGTGCGGTGCTGGCAGTGGCAGGCGGAGTCGGGGCCGCCGGTCGCGGCGCAGTGGTGCTCGCGCCCGAGGCGCTGGGCGGCTGCGTCCATGCAGCGCTGGCAGATCACGGGTGCTCCCTGGGGGTGTCGGGCTGCTGGTGGAGGTCGCTGGCCCCGGGTACGTACGGGAAGTGCTTCTCGCGGACGTGCGCGGCGTACTGGTGGCGCGGGAACGGCGGGGCGCCGGGGCAGAGGGGGCAGCCGGCCTCGCCGTCGTCGGTGGTGAGGTCGTAGCCCGGGCCGCGGTGCAGCACGGCGTCGACGAGCCGGTGGTGGAACGGGCGCGGGATGGGGGGCGCGCCGTCCGGGTCCCGCACCTGGACGCCGGTGAGGGGGCCCTGGTCCGGCGGGGCCTGCCTGGGGTCGAAGCATCCGCCTGGGCCCGGGTGCTGGTAGACGCAGTCCCCGCAGCTGGGGCAGGCGTGGTCCGGGCTTGAGCAGCTGCTCGCGTACGCGGAACCGTGGACGGGTTCGGCGGCGTCGACGACCCGGCCGGCGACGGAGATGTCCCGGCCGCGGGTGTCGATTCCCACGTGTTCGAGGAGACCGCGGAGTCCGCCCGGCCTCGGCTCGTCATCGATGAGCGGGTAGACGGCCACGGTGTCCGACCAGTGGAAGCCGTGCTCGTCGATGTGGTCGCCGCGGTGCTGGGCGGCACGGATACACAGGCGCGGCCCGTCACCGAAGCCGAACCGCTGCGCGGAGCATTCAGCGGCCGCGGGCTCGTTCTCAGCCTCCGCCGCAGTGTTGGCGGTGACGCCCTGGCGTTCCAGACCGGTGTGCGCGCTGTCGAGCTCACCGCGGAGCTCCACGCCGGCCGCCCGTACGAGGCACATGGATGAGCCGTGCGCGGCCTCCCACCGGTCGGCGAGCAGGTAGGCGCGGCCCGCCGTCTTCTGGGCGCGGCTGCGCTGCGCCAGGAGTTCGTCGATGACCGGCATGAGTACGTCGGCGAGGCCGCGGCAGTGCTCCTCGGGGCTGGCCACGGTCTGCAGTGCGGCTCTGCGCTGGTGTTCCGTGGTCAGGATGCGGGTGATCTGCCGGTGCAGGCCGGCGCGCGCCGCCTCGTCGCCCATGGCGGCTGCGGGGACGTCGAATGCTTCCACGATGTCGGCCAGGACCTTGCGGCGCTGGGCGGCGTGGTCGTCGGCCCAGATGATGTGGAGGTCGCCTTGGCCGCCGTGGTCGTGGATGGCCATGATCGAGTCGAGGCCGTCGGGGTGCGGTGTGGTCAGCGGCCAGCGGCCGCGCCAGTGGATGACGGCGTGCCCGTCGGGGAACTCGACGCCGTCGGCGATGATCCCTGTCCCGGAGACGTCACTGATGTCGCGGTCGCGCCGGAGGACGAACGCCCGCCCGAAGGTGATGCCGGTGTCGGTCATGCGCCGGCTGCCGTCTCGAAGCGGGCGATGATCGTGGCGTACTGCTCGACCTTGGCCTGCTCCTCGGCGGCCCACTCGGTGTCGCCGGTCTCCGTGTACCTGGCGCCGCGCCTGGCGGCGAGCTCCATCCCGTCGCGGGCGGCCTCCACGATGGCGGCCGGGGTGGCCCAGACGTCGTCAGTGATGACCGCCTTGCTGGTGCGCGCGCACTCGTGGACGTAGTCGGCGACCGCGAGGAGCCCCGCGTGGGCCCGGCGGTCGTAGAACGCTGCCTTGTAGAAGACGCTGACGCGGCGGCGGCCGCGCTCGTCGACGATGTACGACCACATGTCGACGTCGGAGGCCTCGCGCTTCCAGCCGTCGGGAAGCGTCGCCGGGCGGAACAGGGGATCGGACGGATCGAGGTCGCCGAAGGTGAAGCCGAGGGCCTCGAAGTCGGCTTCGCTCTGTCCATAGAGGTTGGTGGGCAGTTGGTCGGAGTTGACGACCTGCGCCTGCCCGGCCTTCTCCTGCTCCTCGATGGCCCGGGAGGTGCCGCCGGGGCCCGTGGCGGCCGCGATGAACAGCAGCGCGTGCACAGGGTCCTTCGCGTCGTCTTCGGTGTTGCGGATCATCGGCGGGTTCCTTCGGGCTGGGGCGACCAGGCGGTGCGCTGGCGCGGGATAGGGATGGTGAGCGTCGACTCCGTGTCGGGGTCGAGGAGCTTCGCGACGGGAGCCGCCGCGGCCGGGAGGGGCGCGGGGGCGGCGGGGGTCGGGGGGTCGAGGGTGACCTCGGCGCCGGACTGGCGGGTGCCCCAGCCGGTGCGTGCGCAGGTGGCCATGCCGTACCAGCGCATGAACCGCAGGACGGTCCAGGAGCCGACCACGGCGAGCGGCATCAGCAGCCACGTCGCGAGCCGGCTGTGCAGGCGGTCGCCGTGGCGGGTGACGGACAGGTAGCGCAGGGCCTGCGCCCAGCCGATGAGGAAGGGCACGAGGAGGAACGAGGCCGGCGGGGTGGCGCCGTGCCGGACGGGTTCGAGGATCAGGAGCCATGCCAGGACGACGGTGGACAGCCCGACCTGGAACCAGCGGATCAGCTGTGCCCAGTACGCCCAGCCGGTGACCGGCAGGTACTTCATGCGCCACAGGGAGCGGATGGTGGAGCCGCGCATCCAGCGCAGGTACATGCGCAGGAAGTGGGAGGGCTTCTCCGGGAGGGCGGTGAAGACGATGGCGGAGGGCTGCTGCACGGCGCGGCCGCGCAGGAGGGCGTACAGGGTGAGCAGGGAGTCGTCGGAGAACATCACCGGGCGGCCCATGAACTTCTCGCCGAGGTAGGAGTCGAGGTTGTTCCGGACGACGGCCGCTCGGTAGGCGGCGAGGGGGCCGGAGTTGACGAGGACGGCTCCCATCGCGGACAGGGCGGAGCGGTCGGTGAGCTGTCCGGTGACGAACCAGAGGTCGGTGAGCCGGGTGAGGAGATTCGCCCTGTGGTTGGTGGCGAGGACGATCCCGGCCACCGACTGGACTCGGCGGCGGGCGAACGGAAGGAGGATCTCCTCGACGGCGTGCGCGTCGAGGCAGGAGTCGGAGTCGACGGTGATGTAGATGTCCGCGTCGGGGCTGACCCGGACCGCGGCGGCCTGGGCGTGGCGCTTGCCGGAGTTGGGGGTGCGCTGCCAGGTGGTGGTGATCTGGGCGTCGGAGGCTGCGCGCATCCACCACGCCCGTACGTCGGCGTAGACGCCGCTTGTGGAGCCGTCGTCGACGACGTGGACGCTGTCGGGGCGGCGGGTCTGCGCGAGCATCGACTCGAGGCCGAGGCGCAGGTATCCGGGGTCCTCGTTGTAGACGGGTATGAGGATCGCGGTGTGCAGGGCGTCGAGCTGCCGGCGGGCGCGCGGGGTGGCGCGGCGGGTCCGCTCGCAGTGGTACATGACGGTCTGGGCGAGGAGCAGCAGGAAGGTGGCGGTCCAGACGACGGCGAGGCGGCTGCCGGCGTGCATGCTGCCGTGGGCGGCTTCGATGCCGTGGTGGACGGCCCATCCTGCGACGAGGATGAGGCACACCGCCCCGGTCAGCAGGGTCGCTGACCGGTTGCGGTGCGCGGCGAGGTCGGCTGGTCTGGTCACCGGGCGCCTGCCCGGCGGCCCCGGCGGAAGGCCACGCGGATGGCGATGGCGCCGACGGCGATGACGGTGAAGGCGATGGCCAGCAGCCACCAGCCGGACACGACAGTGGTGCCGATGATCAGGCCGCCCATGGTTCCGGTGCGGGCGAGCTGTGCGTTGTCGGACATGAAGGGTTCTCCGCAGGTCAGTGATGGTCGGTGTCGGTGGTGCCGAGCGCGTCGATGGCCTGGCAGGCCCTGAGGTCGCGTCGTCGCTCGGCGTAGGCCTGCCTTGCCTCCATGGCGCGGCTGATGGCCGTGTAGAGGCCGACGGCGAGCGCGACGGCCAGGAGCAGCCCGGCGACGGCTGAGAGGCCGCCGAGGACGGCGATGATGAAGATCTGGTCCTTCATCGCGCGCCCCGGTCGCGGTAGACGCTGTAGCCGGCCGTGGCGGCGAAGACGGCGCTGGCTGCGAGGAAGGCGGCGGCTGCGCGCTGGTTCTCCTGGTAGGCCTCGTCGGCGGCTCCGAGCATGCTGGCGAGGGCCAGGAGGCTGAAGAACCAGCCGTCGGGCAGGCCGAAGAGGAGGACGCCGATGACGGCGGCCGCCGCCAGGGCGATTCCGACGAGGTTGAGCGGGGACATACGGGCGGGCCTTTCACATGGTCGTGAGTACGAGACGGGTCGGGCGGCCCCGGGGGCGGGGCGCCCGGGCGGTGAGGGTCAGGGGGCATCCGTGAGGGGCGGGGGCACTGCCGCAGGGCCGCGGCCCCGGCTGTGGCGGTGGCCGTGGACGCGGCGGACCTCACCGCTCCAGCAGACGTCGTCGACGGTCTCGCCGCGGGCCAGGTGCTGCTCGAGGGCGGCCGCCGTGCCACAGCGCGGGTCGCACGCGGGCGGCTGCTCCTCGGTCTGCTTGCCGGTCGCCGTCGGGTCCAGGCGCCAGCGCTGCTTGCGGTCCAGGCCCGCGACGATGCCCTCATCGCGGGTGGTCTCGCTCATGCCCCGCTCCCGGTCGGTGACGTGGGCGAGGCAGTCCGCGCGGACCGGGCAGTGCACCACGCACACGGTGCGCGCCTGGTGGTCGAACTGGGCGTCGAAGAACAGGTCGGGGTCGGTGGTGCGGCAGGCTGCGTTCCCCTGCCAGTCCATGCGGCGGGCGTGGGTGTCCGGGACCTGGCCCGCGTAGCCGGTCACCTCTCTCCCCCGGCCTTCGCCGTCTTCGCCGCCGTCTTGGGCAGCTTGCGGATGGTGGCCTTGCTGTCCCGTCGGCGGACGGCGTCGGCAAGCCGGGGCGACGGACGGAACTTCACGGCCCGGTGGGCGGCGACTTTGACGGGCTCACCGGTCAGCGGGTTGCGGGTCGTGCGGGCCGATTTCTGGTACGAGACGAACGTGCCGAAGTTCGTGATCGACGTGTTGTGGCCGGCCGCGGCGGCGCGGCTGATGATGCTGAAGACGGCCTCGATGACCTCCTTGCCGTCCTCGTCGCTGACACGGAGCTCGTCGGCCACGGCCTGGGCGAGCGTCGTCGTGGAGAGGGGCCTGGTGATGGCCTTGCTGCGGCGGATACGCATAGCGGGGTCTCCCAAGGTGGGCGCAGGGCCGGTGTGCGGCCCTGCGCCGGTGGCGGCTAGTACTGGTCTCCGATGGCGGTGGCGCGCCAGGTGTCCTCGCTGACGCACACCTCGTCACCGGTGTCGAGCTCGAGCTCCCAGCACTCGGGGCTGTGGTCGGCGACCCGGCGGGTGCCGTCCGGGACGGTGCGGCACGACCGGGACCGGCTCGTCGTCTTGCCGGTGCGGCGGCTGGTGGTGGTGCACACCCGCTTCGTCTTCGCCACGGTCCGCCAGTGCGTCTGGGCAGGGTCGTGCTCTTTGCCGGTGACGGTGCCGTGCGGGCCGGACGCACCGCACCCGGCGAGGAGCAGGCCCGCAGTGACGGCGGCCGCGAGGATCCGGGCCCGGCTGAAGCGCCGCCCAGCACAGCAGATGCACGTCACGCGCTTGCAGCGCGGGCAGACGGCCACGGTCACGGCAGCAGGCCTTTTGCGCGGGCCTGCGGCACCCAGGCACCGAACTCGGCGGTGATGCCGTCGTACAGGTCGCTGTCCGCGATCTGGGCCGGGTGGGCACCGGCGTGGAAGTACGACGCGTTGTCCAGGAGCCGGCCGCGCATCGTGTCGAGCTGGGTGAGGAAGTGGACCCTGCTGCTCCCGAAGCCGACGAAAGCGAAGAAGATCGGCAGCTTCGAGGCCTGGGCGAGCTGGACGCGGGTCGCGTCGCTGTCCTGCGGCCCGCCGTCGGTCTGGAAGATGACCAGCGCCGGGTCGGTGGACTGGGATGCCTGGTAGTGCTCGATGACGGTGCGCATCGCGATCGTGTACTGGGTGCCGCCCATCGTCCGCTCGCCGCCGTGCAGCTGGTGC
>DASSBO010000519.1:0-3233 GCA_035698655.1 Streptomyces sp. | reverse complement strand
ACGGCGAGACGCCGGACAGCCCGGACCTGGGCCCGCTGGTCAAGACCCTGCTTGACACCGTCCCGGCCCCGGTCTACGACGCCGAGGAGCCGCTGCGCGCGCAGGTCACCAACCTCGACGCCTCGCCCTACCTCGGCCGGTTGGCGCTGCTGCGCATCCACTCGGGCACGATGAAGAGCGGCCAGCAGGTCGCCTGGTGCCGCACCGACGGCACGATCAAGAACGTCAAGATCACCGAGCTGCTGGTCACCGAGGGGCTCACCCGCACCCCGGCCGACAGCGCCGGACCGGGCGAGCTGGTGGCCATCGCCGGCATCGAGGACATCATGATCGGCGACACCCTCGCCGACCCGAACGACCCCCGGCCGTTGCCGCCGCTCACCGTCGACGAGCCGTCGATCTCGATCACCATCGGCATCAACACCGCGCCGCTGTCGGGCCGGTCCGGCAAGAAGCTCACCGCGCGGCTGGTGAAGAACCGGCTCGACCAGGAGCTGGTCGGCACCGTGTCGGTGCGGATTCTGCCCACCGAGCGGCCGGACACCTGGGAGATGCAGGGCCGCGGCGAGCTGGCCCTGGCGATCCTGGTGGAGCAGCTGCGCCGTGAGGACTTCGAGCTGACCGTCGGCCGCCCGACCGTCGTCACCAAGGAGATCGACGGCAAGCTGCACGAGCCCGTCGAGCGCATGACCATCGACGCGCCCGAGGAGCACCTGGGTGCCATCACCCAGCTCATGGCCTCCCGCAAGGGCCGCATGGAGACCATGACCAACCACGGGTCCGGCTGGGTCCGCATGGAGTTCGTCGTCCCCGCGCGCGGCCTGATCGGCTTCCGCACCGAGTTCCTCACCGACACCCGCGGCACCGGCATCGCGCACTCCATCTCCGAGGGCCACGAGCCGTGGTTCGGCGAGCTGCGCACCCGCAACAGCGGCTCCCTGGTCGCCGACCGGGCCGGCCAGGCGACCCCGTTCGCCATGATGAACCTGCAGGAGCGCGGCACGATCTTCATCGAGCCGGGCACCGAGGTCTACGAGGGCATGCTCGTCGGTGAGAACTCGCGGGCCGACGACATGGACGTCAACATCACCAAGGAGAAGAAGCTCACCAACATCCGCGCCGCCTCCGCGGACTCCACCGAGAACCTGGTGCCGCCGCGGAAGCTGTCGCTCGAGCAGTCCCTGGAGTTCTGCCGCGAGGACGAGTGCATCGAGGTGACCCCGGAGACCGTGCGCATCCGCAAGGTCGTCCTCGACCAGAAGGAGCGCGGCCGCGCAGCCTCCCGCGCCAAGCGCTGACGCGAGCCCCCGACGCCGGGATCAGTCCATCCCGGCGTCGCGGGTGAAGCCGATGTCCTCGTAGTCCGGCGTGCGCAGGCCGAACGCGCCCGCGTTGGCCAGCGTGCGCCGGGCCGCCACGAGTTGCGGCGGCTGGTACAGCGGCACCGAGGCGGCCATCGCCCAGATGTGGGCATCCGCACGGCGCAGCAGCTCCTGCCGCTTCTCGTCGTCCAGCTCGCGGGACGCCTGCCGGAACAGCTGGTCGATCTGGTCGGTGCCCACCCGTGTGTAGTTCTGCTGCACCGACAGGGCGCCGCCCGAGGCGGGCGACGGCTTGGCGAAGATCGGCCGGGCGTCCGTGGCCGGGAAGGCGCTGACCGGCCAGGCGTACAGGGCGAGGTCGTAGTCACCGGCGGCGATCTTGTCGAAGTACGCGTCGTCGTCGACCGTCTCGACCCGGGTGCGCACGCCGATCTTGTTCAGCATCCGCACGATCCGTTCGCCGGTGGCCCGCAGCTGCTCTGCCTCCGCGCCCTTGGGCAGCACGAAGCGCAGCGACAGCGGCTTGCCGTCCTTGGTGCGCACCAGCGTGGCCTTGCCGGAGGAGATCAGCTGCAGCTCGTCGGCGCGGTCACGGGCCGCCTTCGCGGTTCGCTCGGTGCGGCGTGCGGACTGCCGCGCGTCGGCGGAGCCGCCCTGCTCGGCGGCCCGCTTGCCCGCGGCCGCCGCCTGCGCGAGCAGGCCGGCGCGCTGGACGGCGGTGAACGGCGTGAGGCTGAGCGGCGTCGCACCGAGCCGGGCGGCCTCGGCCGGGGTGATGCGCAGGGCCAGGCCGGCGCGCTCCCCCGACCGGGAGGTCTTGCCGTCCGTGTGCTGTCCGCGGCCGGCCTTGCCGTCGTCGTGCCCGCCCGGCTTCGCCTCCACGGTGGCGTCCTCGCCTGCCGGCGCCTCGGGAGCGATCTGCCCGCCCGGTTTCCAGCCGGCCTCGGCCAGCAGCGCCTCGGCCGACTTCACGTCCGGGCCGCCGAGGGCGTCGCTGTTGTCGTGGTAGCCGGACTGGGCACGCACGCGCAGGTGGCTGCCGATCGGCTTCGCGGGCAGCCCGAGGCCGTCGAGGGCCTGGTGGGCGAGCTTCCGGCGGTCGATGGCCCGGGCCACCGCCCGGCGCACCCGCTCGTCGGTCAGCGGCCCCGAGGCGCCGTTGAGTGCCAGTTGGGTGTAGGCGGGCTCCAGGGTCCTGCGCACCGTGTAGCCGCTCAGCCCGACGGCGGCGGCCGGCTTGCGCTCGCCGGAGTTCTCGCCGTTCTTGCCCTGGAGCTGCTGGGCGGAGCCGATGTGCGCGGCCGTCGCCGGGCGGACCTGGGCCAGGTCCAGCTTCCCCGCCTCCAGCGCCTCCTCGCGCTGCCCGCGTGGCACGGCGAGCAGCTGGATACGGTCCAGCTTCGCCTTCTCCCCCCACCACTTCGGGTCGCGCACCAGGGTGACGGTGTCGCCGCCCGCCTCGTGCCGGCCGAGCTTGAACGGACCGGCGGACACGGACAGGCCCTGCTTCGGCTGCGCGGCGAAGACCTCGGGGCTGCTCATGACCTCGGCCGGGTAGAGCGGCGTGAACAGCGCCTCCCAGTCGGCGTAGGGCTCGCGGAAGGTCACCTCGACCTGCCGGGGGCCGGAGCCCTTGCGCACCGAGGCGATGCGGTCGTAGCCGGCGTTGCGCGCGGCGTCGTAGTCGGCCGTGTGGTCGCCGCGGCCGTCCAGCGCCTTCCACTGGGCGACGAAGTCCTTCACCCCGATGGCGCGCCCGTTGTTCCAGCGCGCGTCCTGGGCCAGTTCGTAGACGACCGTCTGCGGGTCGTCCTCGGTGACGCGGGCCGAGACCAGGTAGTCGTCGTTCGGCTGCGGACGGCCGCGCGCGTCCAGGGTGAACAGGGCCGGCAGCGCCGCGCCCGCGATGCG
>DASSBO010000518.1:0-8736 GCA_035698655.1 Streptomyces sp. | reverse complement strand
AGCCGGGCCAGGGCCTCGTCCGCCTCCTGCGGCCCGAGCACGTGGGAGCAGCGGGTGACCTCCAGACCCACGGGGGTGCGCCAGCGCTGTGTTCTAGACACCGAGGTCACGGCCGATGATCTCCTTCATCACCTCGTTGGTGCCCCCGTAGATGGGGTGCACCCGGTTGTCGACGAACGCCCGCGCGACGGCGGTCTCGCGCATGAAGCCGTAGCCGCCGTGCAGTTGCAGGCAGCGGTCGAGCGCCCGGCGCTGCACGTCGGTGGCCCACCACTTGGCCTTGGCGGCACCCACGGCGTCCAGGCGGCCGGCGTTGTGCTCGCGGACGGCCCGGTCGACGTAGGTGCGGGCCACGTCCAGTTCGGTCGCCATCTCGGCGAGTTCGAACCGGATGTGCTGGAACGACCCGATGGGCTGCCCGAACGCGGTGCGCCGGGTGCAGTACTCCCGGGTCTGCTCGAACGCCGTCTCCGCCGCGGCGACCGCGTACGCGGCGATGCTGAGCCGCTCCTGCGGAAGGTTGTCGGCCAGGTGCAGGAAGGCCCGGCCCGGCCTTCCCAGCAGGTTCGCGGCCGGCACCGGCACGTCGTCGAAGAAGAGTTCGGCGGTGTCCTGGGCGCGCATGCCGATCTTGTCCAGCTTGCGGCCGCGGGTGAAGCCCGGCATGCCGCGCTCGACGACCAGCAGGCTCAGTCCGCGCGATCCGCGTGCGCCCTCCTCGGTGCGGGCCACGACGATCACCAGGTCCGCGTGGACGCCGTTGGTGATGAAGGTCTTCGCCCCGTTCAGCCGGTAGACGTCCCCGTCTCGCCGGGCCCTGGTGCGGACGGCCTGCAGGTCGCTGCCGGCCTCGGGTTCGGTCATGGCGATCGCAGTCACCGCGTCACCGGAGCAGAAGCCCGGCAGCCACCTGCTGCGCTGCTCCTGCGTGGCGAGCCGGAGCAGGTAGGGCGCGACCACGTCGTTGTGCAGGGCGAAGCCGACGCCGGTGGCGCCGACCCGCATGATCTCCTCGCTGAGGATGACCTGGTACCGGAAGTCGCGGACGCCGCCACCGCCGTACTCCTCGGGCACGTCGACGCCCAGCAGGCCGAGCTTCCCGGCCTTGCGCCACACCTCCCGGTCGACCAGGCCGGTCTCCTCCCACTGGGCGTGGAACGGGACGATCTCGTGCTCGACGAAGTCGCGCACCATGTCACGGAACGCCAGGTGCTCGGTGTCCAGTTCACTCGGCCGCATCTGCGCCTCCGGGACGCCGGCGGTGGATGATCTGCTCGACGCTGCCCGTCGCCGCCACGGTGCCGTCCTGGTGGAACTCCACCGTCACCAGGGCGTGCCGTGTGGTGCACCGGGTCAGCCGGGTCTCGACGACGGCGGGCCCCGGCGTCAGCGGCGCGTGGTACTCGACGGACAGCCCGGCCGTGAGGAAGCCGGAGGTGTCGGGCAGGGCGGAGAGCATCACCAGGCCTGCGAAGTGGTCGACGAGACAGGCGATCCAGCCGCCGAAGACGACGCCGGGGGTGAGGGTGAACTCCGCGCCCAGCACCGTCTCGCAGCGCACGTGGCCCGGCGCCCAGTCGGTGGCCGGGGGCAGCGCCAGGGTGCCCGCCGCCGGCGGGTCGACGGCGTCGCCCTCGACGATCGCGGTCAGCATGCGGCGGCCCTCGGTAGGGGCGCCCGGCGGAGCCGCTCCGCGCAGCGCGCGGCCGGGAGCGGCCTGGTCGGTGGTGAGCACGGTGTCTCCTCCGCTGGTGCGGGGTCGGTCGTGGAAAGGGGGGCGCAGGGGGCTGCCGCCGGCGGGCGCGGGGGTCGACCGGCGCAGCGGCAGCCCCGGCTCACGGGGTGGTGCCGGACCGGCCGAGATCGATCACGTTCTCGATGTCGCGGCGTCGCTCGTCCAGCTCACGCCGGGTCAGCGCGTCCACGGCCGCCTTGTCGTCCAGGGCGCGCAGCGCCTCCTCGTCGACGTTCTGGAAGCCGAGGACGCCCATCTTCTGCAGCGCCTGCTGCACCCGGGGACCGAACATCCCGATCTCCTTCAGACCGGGAACGATCCGCATGAACACCAGCCGGCGGAACTCCCGCTTCGCGGGGGAGCGCCGCGAGGCACGGATCGCCTCCTCGCCGTAGCCCAGCGTCGTCCAGATCTCGTCGTCCACGTACCGGTCGCGCAGCGCCCAGCAGCCCTCGACGACGAAGTCCTCCCGCTCGCGCCGCTCCGCCTCGCTCAGCTGCGGATACAGCTTCCGCAGCAGCAGCCGGCCGAAGGCGACGTGCCGCGCCTCGTCGCGCGCCACGTAGGCGCTGAAGGCGCGTGCCAGCGGGTCCGTCAGCCGTTCGCGGTGGACGCCGAACGTCGCCAGGCCCATGTTCTCGACCAGGATGTGGGCGGCCAGCACGCCGAAGTCCCAGCGCGGTTCGCGCATGGCGTGCTCGAACATCGCGCTGATGGACGGGGACAGCCCGTACCGCAGGCCGATCTTGGTGTGCAGGAACCGGTTGAAGCCCTCGACGTGGCGCGCCTCGTCCATCAGCTGCGTGGCGGCGAAGAGCTTGGAGTCCAGGTCGTCCACGGCCAGCAGGATCTTGCCGACGGCGATCAGCGCGGCCTGCTCGGAGTGCAGGAACTGCGAGTAGAGCCACCCGGAACTGTGCCGTCGTATGGTGCGCCGTTCCTCATCCGGCAGCCGGTCCCACAGCGGCGAGCCGGCCACGGAGATGAAGTCGTCCGGCAGACCGAGGGGGTCGTCGGCGTCGACCTCGTGGTCCCAGTCCAGCCGGTCGTCCATGTCCCACTGACGCTGCTTGCCCTGCTTGTACAGGCGCACCATCCTGTCGTTGCGGGTGTCGTAGTCCCACTGGATGACGGCGTCGCCGTGCACCGGCACGGCCCACTCGCCGGCGAGCTCGGTCAGCACCTCCGGCCGGGTGTAGTCGGTTGTGCTCATCGTGCTCCCTTGGTTGTGGAGACGGCCTCGCGTGCCCGCTCGCGCAGTTCGCCGCGCAGCGCCTTACCGGCGGGGTTGCGGGGGATGCGGTCGACCGGTAGGAACCGGCCGGGACGCTTGTATCCGGCCAGTTCCGCCACGCACCGCCCGAGCAGTTCGTCGGCGTCGAACAGCCCGGGGCGCACCGGCTGCACGAAGGCGACCGGTATCTGGCCCCACACGGTGGACGGGACGGCGACCACGACGACGTCGGCGACGTTCGGCGACCGGCGCAGCACGTGCTCGATCTCGGCGGGGTAGACGTTCTGCCCGCCGCGGATGATCAGGTCGTTGCGCCGGTCCACCACCCACACCCGGCCGTCCGGGCCCAGGCAGCCCAGGTCGCGGGTGTTCAGCAGCCCGTCGCGCAGCACCTCGTCGGTGGCGTCGGGGTTGTGCCAGTACCCCTGCATCAGCCCGTCTCCGCCGACGTGCAGTTCCCCGACGGTGCCGGCGGGCACCTCGTTCCCGTTCTGGTCGAGGATCCGCAGCCGGGTGCCGAGCATCGGGTTGCCCACACAGACCGCGCCGGGGACCGGCGGTTCGCCGACCGGGTCGTCGGGCCGCAGGCTGAGCACCGGGCCACCGCCCTCGGTGATCCCGTAGATCGTCTGCAGCGCGACCCCGAGCCGTTTGCGCGCCTCGTCGGCCAGTTCGGCCGGCATGGGTGCGGCTCCGTGCAGCAGCAGGCGCAGCGCGCCCAGGTCGGCCTCCGCCAGACCCTTGGTGTCCAGCAGCAGCCGGACCATCGACGGCACGAGGAAGGTGTGCTCGATCCGCCACCTCTCCAGCGCTGTGAGCGCGCCCTGCGGAGTGAAGCGGTCCAGGACGCAGACCGTGCCGCCGGCCGCGAGGTGGTCGAGCGCGATGACGACGCTGCCGTGGAAGAGCGGGCCGGCGTTGAGGAACGCCGTACCGGGCTCCGGCCGGACGTCGGCGATCCAGGACAGCGCGTTGAGCTGCAGCGAACGCTGGTCCACGACCACGCCCTTGGCGCGGCCGGTGGTCGCGGACGTGTGCAGGATCGCGACCGGCGCGGCCGGGTCGCCACCGTCGCCGCGCCAGGTCTCCTTCGCGTCGGGAAGCGCGGCGACGGTCTCGATGTCCAGCCGGGGGAGCTGGGGGAACGCCTCGGCCAGCCGGGCCAGGCCCGCGGTGTCGGCCACCGCGGCCGACGGTTCCACCGGCGCCACCAGCGCGCTCAGTTCGGCGTCGGTCAGCGCCGGGTTGACGGGCACCGCCACCAGTCCGGCCGCGGCACAGGCCAGGTACGTCTCGATGATCTCCACCCGGTTGGCGCTCAGCACCACGACCCGGTCGCCGGGCCCGGCGTCGCGGCGCAGCCGCTCGGCCAGGGCGCGGACGTCCCGGTCGAGGGCCCGCCAGGTCACGTCCCGGCGGACGTCCCGGAGCGCGAACTGCTCGGGGCGCCGCGCGAGTCCGCGGCGCACCACGTGCGAGAGCCACATGTCACCGACCTCCCAGCAGGTCGGCGACCGCCCGCACGGACGTCAGGGCGGTCAGCTCCTCGTCGGTCAGCGGCCGGCCGAGGTCGCCTTCGCAGTGCAGGGCGAGCCGGATGAGTTCACCGGAGTTGACCCCGCAGCGCACCAGGTCGTCGTCGTCCTTGATGCGGTCCAGCAGCGCGGGGTTGTCGAGACTGTCGTGTACGAGCGTTCTGGCGCGGCTCATGCGGCCCTCCTCGGTTTCGCGCTGACGCCGACCATCGCCCAGTAGGGGGCGGGCCGCCCGTCGAAGTAGACGAGTGGTTCCGCGCTCTCCGTGCGGCAGGGCAGCAGCCGGTTGAACCGTCCGCCGCGGCAGGCCTCGGCGAACTCGGGCGACTTGGCCACGCCGCGTTCGTCGCCGACCGCGGCGACGAAAGCGAACACCGGGTCGAGCGACTTGTGCTCGCCGTCCTCCTCCACGTCACACCAGGCGTGGTCGCTGCCGAACAGGCCGAGCAGGTAGCCGCGCCGGGCACGCGCCCGGAAGCCGGCGGCGCTGAGCCGCTCTGCCAGCAGCCGGGCGGCCACGACGCAGTCGGCCACCCCGAGCCGCCAGGCGCGCTCGTGGTCCCGGCGCAGCGGTTCGGGAACCGTCTGGTAGTTCACCTTGTGCGAGGCGAGTGCATCGACGACCTCGTCCCAGATCTCGACGATGCGCGGATCGCGCACGGTCTGCTCACAGCCGGTCAGCCGTACGGCGGCCTCGTATCCGGACGGGCGCACCGGTTCCTCGAAGAGGTCCGGGGAGAGTGCGGTGACGCCCGGGGCCGCCAGGTCCGGGACCCGGACGGTCACCTGCGGCGCGCCCTCGGGGGTCTCGTCCCGCGCTCCCGGTGTGCTGCGGGCCGGCGGGTAGACGCCCACCTGCCACTCGCGCGTCTGGTACCAGCTGCGGCGGGGCGAGGCGGCGAAGCGCATGAGGAAGCGCAGCCCCAGTTCGGGCACGGTCTGGCCACTGCCGCAGAACATGCCGACGTTCATCAGGTCGTCGTAGTCGAACAGCGGGCCGGCGGCGGAGTCCACGACGTGCGGCAGACCCTCGTCGGCCAGCCGGGCCACCTGGGCCGGCGCGGCCCGCAGCGCCTGGGCCGCGGTCTCGGTGTCGGTGTCGTAGCGGCCGACGTCGCGGGGGACGGCCGTGAAGCGTCCGAGGGAGCCCAGCAGGGCGTCGTCGGAGGCGGTGAAGAGCGTCATGCCGGGCTGCCCTCCGTCGCGCCGTCCGCCGCCAGGGAGGCCACGAACTCGGCGAACTCGCGGACGGTGGCCGTCTCGAAGAGGAAGTCGTCGGGTATGACGACGCCGCACTCGTCCTCGATCTCGGTGACCGCGCGCAGGGCCTTGACCGACTCCATGCCCGGAACGGCCGAGAGTGGCTTGTCGGTGTCGACGCCGTCCGCCGGCACGCCGGCCTGGGCGGCGAGCGCCTTCACGATGACGGGGAGGATCTGGTCGGTGTTCACTGGTGCTGTCCTTCCGGAACGGCGACCGCCTCCGCGGCCGGCTGCTGGGTGGTGTGCTCGCGGTAGAGGTCGGCCGCACCGCTGCGTTTGACCTTTCCGGAGCTGGTGAACGGCAGGCTCTGCGGAGCGACCGCCAGGGTGTCGACGGCGCCGAGGCCGAGGTGCTCGGCCAGTCGGGTGCGGATCACCTCGCCGACCGAACGTGCCGCTTCGCCGGTGAGCTTCGTCTCCCAGATCACGACCATCCGCTCCTCCCCGTCGCCGTCCCAGGCGAAGGCCGCGCAGTGTCTGCGGTCGACGCCCGGGGTCGACTTGACGATCTCTTCGACGTCCTCCGCGTAGTAGTTCTGGCCCCGCACGACCGCCATCGCCTTCAGCCGGCCCACGACGTACAGCTCGCCCTCCAGGCGGAAGCCGATGTCGCCGGTGCGGAGCAGGCCGTCGGGGGTGTACGGCTGCGCTTCGGGTGGCAGCCCCAGGTAGCCGGCGGTCACCGGCGCGCCCCCGATCTGCACCTCGCCGACGGTGCCCTCCGGCAGCGGTTCGCCGCCGGGGCCGCCGACGCGTACCTCGACGCCCGGCACCGGGCGGCCGCAGGAGACGACGCGGCGCACGGTCGGGCCGTCCGCCTCCGCCTCCTCGACCCGGGCGCCCACGTCCAGCTGCGTCCGGTCGACCAGGACACTGCGGTACTCGCTGCCGGGCGAGCCGGTGCTGACGATGAGGGTCGCCTCGGCCAGCCCGTAGTTGGGCTGCACGACCTGGGGGCGCAGCCCGTGCGGGGCGAAGGTCTTCTGGAACGCCTGCAGGCTGCTCAGCCGCACCGGTTCGGAGCCGTTGCCGCCGTAGCGCCAGGCCGACAGGTCGAGGTCGTCCGGGACGCCCTTGGCGGCGGCCGCGACCAGGTAGTCGTAGAAGAAGTTCGGCGCGGGCGTGATCGTGGCCCGGGAGGCGGCGAACTCGCCGAGCCAGCGCATCGGCCTGCGGACGAAGTCCCCGGGCTGCCACAGGTGGACGTCCGTGCCCTGGCGCAGCGAGGCGAGGAGCGTGAACAGTCCCATGTCGTGGAACAGCGGCAACCACTCGCCGAGGCTGTCCGAGCTGCTCCAGCCGGTGCCGTGCCGGATGGCCTCCAGCCCCGCGGTGACGTTGTCGTGGGTGACGACCACGCCTTTCGGCGCGGAGGTGCTGCCGGAGGTGTACTGGATGACGGCCGGTGCGTCGCCGTCCGCGCGGGCCGGCGGAAGGGGGGCCGTCTCCGAGGGCGGTTCGGCGATGTCGACGAAGGAGACCTGCGGAGCGGCTTCGGCGAGCCGGCCGGTGATGCGGGTCCCCACGCTGCCGTCCACCAGCACGGCGTCGAGGTCCGCGTCGGCCGCGATCCTGCGGAAGTGGGCCGCATAGGCCTCCGCGCCGCCGAAGGCGACCGGCAGCGCCAGCGGAACGGCGGCCGCGTCCAGGCGCATCAGGGCGAGCAGACCGCGGACCCAGGGCTCCCCGTTGGCCATGAGGATGCCGACGCGCCGCGGGGCGCGGCCGCCGTGCGCCTGCACGAGGGCGCCGGCCGTGCGCTCGGCGCGGACGGCCAGGGCGGGACCGGAGAACGGTTCCTCCTGCCGGGAGGGCGTGTACAGCCGCATGCCCTGGTGCAGTGACTCGGAGAGCAGGTGCCAAAGATGCGTCATGCGGGGGCCACCTCCGTCGATGTGGGAGCGGCGTGCTGGAAGGACGTGGCCAGGCGCTCCCGGAGGATGCCGCGCCGGACCTTGTACGAGCCGGTGAGCGGCAGCGCCTCCCAGTCCCACAGCCGGACCCGGACGTCGGAGAGCCCGGCGGTCTCCGCGGCCGCGCGGATGCGTTCGGGTTCCACCCGCACGCCGGCGCGCGGGGCGCCGACGGCGATCACGCCTCCGTCCTCGGCGCGGACCAGCACCAGTTCCACGAGCTCCGGCAGGTCCTCCAGCAGCCCGTCCTCGATCTCCAGCAGGCTGCCGACCCCGTCGACCTGTTCGACGACGCGGTCGAGCAGTTCGAGTGAGCCGTCCGGCAGCAGCCTGCCGACGTCACCCATCGGCCACCAGGCGTCGTCCGGCGGGACGGGGCCGCCCCCGACGTAGCCGCGCATGCGGCCGGCGGAGCGCGTCTCGATGAAGCCGGGGGTGCCGGCGGGCTGTTCGGCGCCCTGCTCGTCGACGATGCGCACCTGCACGTCGCCGCCGGTGCGGCCGACGTTGCGCGGCGAGTAGCCGGCGGCCTCCTCGCGGCCCACGATGCGCAGGCAGATCGGGCCGGACTCCGTCTGCCCGTACGCCTCGAAGTAGTGGGCCCCGGGCTGGTCGGACGCGGCCAGCAGGGTGCGCACCGTGCGCGGGTGCATCGCGTCGAAGGTGGCGATGAACCGTTCGACGGACGCGAACGGACGGGAGGAGTCCTCGGCCAGCGGCTCCCACTGGATGTAGACGTTCGGGTGCGTCTCGATCGAGGTGGGCCGGTGCCGCAGCAGTTCCTGTTTGACGTGCGCTGGGTCCGGGTCGGTGATCGCCAGCGCCGGCATGGCGGTCTCCAGCGAGGCCAGCGTGCCGGCGCAGGTGCGCGCGTGGACGAAGGAGAGGTGCTTGGCGTTGAGGTCCTGCTGTGTGTACTGGTCGCGGAATATGGTGATCATCGGGGCGACCATGCCGAACAGCGAACGAGTCGAGTGCGCAGCGAGCTTGGGCGTCCCGGTGGTCCCCGAGGAATGGGTGATCACGAACCACTCGTCCTCGGCGCGCGGAGCGGTGG
>DASSBO010000517.1:0-4932 GCA_035698655.1 Streptomyces sp. | reverse complement strand
ACGGCACGCTGGAACCCGCCGGCTCCGCCGAGGCAGCAGAGAGCGGCCAGATGCCGGGAACCACCGGCTCTGCCGCGGCAACCCGCGCCGGCCGTGCGCCCGGTGCTACCGGTTCTGCCCGGGGGCCGCAGGGCGGCGGCGCGCCGGAACACACCGGCTCCGCCGGGGAGTTCGGCGGCCTGGCGGCCGACTCGGCGCGCGCTGCCGCCGACGCCGACGGCGACGTGCACGGGCGGACGCCCGAGGAGACCGTGGAGGGCGGCGGCTTCGCCGCCGAGGGGCACGAGGCCGTCGCGGACTCGGCACCGCCCCGCGCCGCCAGCGGCCTGCCGCAGCGGCGCCGCCGGCGGCCGAACTCGGCCGTCCCCGGCCGGTTCACCGCGCCGCGCCCGGCCACCCCGCAGCCGGCCGCGGAGGACGACACCGACGCACCGGTGCCCGGCATGTGGATGGCCGATCTCCAGAGCGGGTTGTCCGGCGAGGGGCGGAAGACGTCTGCGCCCCGCAGCAGCAGAGATGTCACGACGTCGGATGAGGGTGAGTGAGCGATGGATCGGCGGGCCGACATGGACTGGATGCTGAAAGATCTGGCGGAAAGCGTCCCGCAGACCCGTCATGTGGTGGTGCTGTCCTCGGACGGCCTGTGCATGGCGCGGTACGACACCGACCAGGACACCGCCGACCGGCTCGCCGCCATCGGCTCCGGTCTGCAGAGCCTGTCCGTCGCGGTCGCCGCGGAGTTCCCGCACAGCAGCGGGCGGATGCGGATGGTCGTCATCGAGGTCGACGGCGGGTTCATGTACCTGATGGCGGCCGGCGCCGGGGCGCACCTGGCGGTGCTGGCGGACGAAGGGGTCGACGCGGGGCTGGTCGGACAGTGCATGCGCGACCTGGTGGCCCGCATCGGCGCGCACCTCACCAGCCCACCGCGGAATGACGGACAGGCCCTGTGAGCACAGAGGGCCGGGAGTGGGAGGACGAGGAGACGCCGGAGCGGCTCTACGTCATCACGGGGGGCCGCACCGACTCTCCCGAGGCCACCGGCCTCGACCTGGTCACGCTGATCGTGGCCCGCACGCAGCCCAAGGTCGGCATGCAGCCGGAGCACACCGCCATTCTGCGGATGTGCGCCGCGCCGCTGTCCGTCGCGGAGATCTCCGCGTACCTGGGACTGCCCGTCAGCGTGACCGGCGTGCTGCTGGCGGACCTGTTGGACGAAGAGCGGGTGCAGGCGCGCAACCCTGCACCGGCGCTCCCGGACATCGCACTGATTGAGGCGGTAATCGATGGACTCAGCAAGCTCTGAGACGGTCACGGGACCGCGGCGTGAGGACGCGCTGCCGTCGTCGGCCACCGCCGCGGTCAAACTCGTCGTCGTGGGCGGGTTCGGCGTCGGCAAGACGACGCTGGTACGCGCGGTCAGCGAGATCCGTCCGCTGACGACCGAGGAGACGATGACGCAGGCGGGCGCCGACGTCGACGACAACACCGGCGTGGAGCGCAAGACCGCCACGACGGTGGCGATGGATTTCGGCCGCATCAGCCTCAACGAGGAACTGGTCCTGTACCTGTTCGGCACACCCGGCCAGGAGCGGTTCTGGTTTCTGTGGAACGGGCTGTTCGACGGGGCGCTGGGCGCCGTCGTGCTCGTCGACACCCGCCGCCTGGAGGTCAGCTTCGACGTGATGGGACGGCTGGAGGAGGCCTCGGTGCCCTTCATCGTCGCCGTCAACGCCTTCCCCGAGGCGCCCTCCTACCCCGTCGAGGACCTGCGGGACGCACTCGACCTGCCCGCGAGCGTCCCGATCGTGGTCTGCGACGCGCGCAGTCGCGAGTCCAGCCGCGACGTGCTGATGACGCTGATGCACCACCTGCGCTCTCTTGCCGCGACTCCGGAGGCGATGTGAACCCCCCGAACGAGGACCGCTCCTCCGCCGAGCCCGCGGCCGGGCCGGCCGGCGGGCCCACCGCCGCGACCCCGCCGCCCGGCTGCCCGGCGCACGACCTCGGCCCCGGCGGCCTGCGGCGGCTGTACGGGCCGGAGGCCGACGCCGACCCGCTCGCGCTCTACGAGAAGCTGCGCGCCGAACACGGCGCCGTCGCCCCGGTCCTGGTGCACGGCGACCTGCCGGCCTGGCTCGTCCTCGGTCACCGGGAGAACCTCGAGGTGGCCCGCACCTCCACGCTCTACTCCCGCGACTCGCGCCGCTGGCGGGACATGGCCGAGGGCAACGTGCCGCCCGAGCACCCGCTCACGCCGCTCACCGCCTGGCAGCCGCTGTGCGTGTTCGCCGACGGCACCGAGCACGAGCGGCTGCGGAGGGCCGTCACCGACAGCCTGTCCCGGTTCGAGGCGCGCGGCATCCGCCGCTACGTCACCCGGTTCTCGCACCACCTCATCGACGGGTTCGTCAGCACCGGACGCGCCGACCTGGTCGACCGGTTCGCCGCCCAGCTCCCGCTGCGCGTGGTCACCCAGCTCTTCGGCATGTCCGAGGACTACGGGCCCCGGCTGGTCGACGCGGCACGCGACATGCTCGGCGGCACCGAGACCGCCGTGGCCAGCAACGACTACATCACCGAGACCCTCCAGCAACTCGTCGAGCGCAAGCGCGCCACCCCCGGACACGACGTGGCGTCCAAGCTCATCGAGCACCCGGCCGGGCTGAGCGACGAGGAGGTGCGCGAACACCTGCGCGTCGTGCTCGTCTCGGCCAACGAGCCGACGGTCAACCTGATCGCCAACACGCTGCGCGTGATCCTCACCGACCGGCGCTTCCGCGCGAACCTGACCGGCGGGCACATGACCCTGCCCGACGCGCTGGAACAGGTGCTGTGGGACGACCCGCCCATGACGACCAACCTGGGCCGGTGGGCCACCGGTGACGTCGAACTCGCGGGCGCCCGGATCAAGAAGGGCGACATGCTGCTGCTCGGCCTGGCCGCCGGCAACGCCGATCCGGCCATCCGCCCCGACACCACCGCCGCCGTGCACGGCAACCGCTCGCACCTGGCTTTCAGCGGCGGGCCGCACGAGTGCCCCGGCCAGGACCTGGGCCGGGCCATCGCCGACACCGGCATCGACATCCTGCTCAGCCGGCTGCCCGACCTGCGGCTGGCGGTGCCCGAGGACGAACTGACCTGGAACGCCTCGCTGATGTCGCGCCCGCTGGCCGCCCTTCCGGTCGAGTTCACCCCCGGCCGGCCCCGTACTGACCGGGGCGCGCCGGTATCCGGCGGGTCCGTGCGTGCCGAACTTCCGCCCCACCAGGGGGTTCCGGCCACACCGGTGCCCGCCGCGGCGCCTGCCGGGCCGCCCGCGACGGGGTCCCGGCGTGCCTCGGTACTCCGCCGGCTGCGGGGCCGCCGATAGCGAGCCCCGGGACCGGCTGCCGCTGTCAGCCGACGGCGAACACGCCGCGCCCCGCGCAATCCGCGCGATTCACCCCGCGGGGGAGCGAAACGGCGCGCCTTGCGCCGGGCGTGCACCCGTGCGCCTGGCCCAATATGCCCTCTTGACACGGGAGTTCGAAATCCGAGGACTTGAGCGACCCTCGGTGTTGTGATCCACTTCTGGCCGTCTCCTGCGCCTCGAACAGGCCATTGCGGCACCCCTCCGCGGTGGCCGGATCGGTGTGCCGGAGTCAGGTCGCGGTGCCGGCGGCTCCCCGAGACCCGCGTGGAGAGCGGCCGTCCGCTGAATGACTGAGGTGATCGCTCGTGCAGCACGGGTTGCTTGTCCCGCCCGTCTACTCCCCCATCCCCCCCGCCATCCACCCCCGGCACCACGTCATCGACCGGCAGAACGCCGCCTGGGCCCACGCCTTCGGCATCGGCTCGGACGAGCTGCGGACCAAGCTCGTCGCCAGCGAGATCGGCACCTTCGCCGCCCGCATCCTCCCCGAGGGCCGGGAAGAAGTCGTCCGCGTCCTCGCCGACTTCATCCTCTGGCTGTTCGGCGTCGACGACGGACACTGCGAAGAGGGCGAACTCGGCGCCGAACCCGGCCTGCTCTCCGGCGAACTCTCCCGCCTGCTGCGCGTCGCGCAGAACCCGGAAGCCCCCATGCTCCTGCAGGACCCGCTGGCCGACGGCCTGCGCGACCTCAGCCGCCGGATGTCCGAACACGGCACACCCGGCCAGGTCACCCGCTGGGTCGACGCGCTGCGCGAGTACTTCCTCTCCGTGGTGTGGGAGGCGGCCCACCGAAGCCACGAGACGGTGCCCGGCATCGACGACTACACCCTGATGCGCCTGTACGACGGCGCCACCTCCGTCGTCCTCCCGCTGCTGGAGATGGGCCACGGCTACGAACTCCACCCCAGCGAACGCGACCACCGCTCGGTGCGCGCCGCCGCCGAGATGGCGTACTTCGTCATCACCTGGGACAACGACCTGTTCTCCTACCACAAGGAGAGCCGCGCCGGTCAGTACTACCTCAACGTGCTGCGCGTCCTGGAACACGAGCGCGGCCTGACCCCCGAGGAGGCGCTGCACGCCGCCGTCGCCCAACGCGACCGCGTCATGGTCCTCTTCGAGCGGCTCTGCGACCACCTGACGCTCACCGCCAGCCCGCAGCTGCGCCAGTACCTGCGCAGCCTGGGCAACTTCATCAGAGGTGCGCAGGACTGGGGCATCAGCTCCCACCGCTACACCACACCCGACGACCCCGCGCAGCTGCCGTCGACGTTCCTCGACACCCCGACCGACGACAGCCGCGAACCGCTCGACATCCCCTGCGTCGCCTGGTGGTGGGACCTCCTCCCACGCGAGTCCGCGCCGCGCGAGCCCGAGCCCGTATCGGCCGGCGCGCGCCCCGCAGCGGGCGCGCTGACCCAGCTGATGACACGAGAAGGAGTGCTCTGATGGCCGCCGCCACCACCACCGCCGACGCCGCCGCTCCCACCGCGGTGCCGCGCGCCCCGGGCCGCA
>DASSBO010000516.1:0-2240 GCA_035698655.1 Streptomyces sp. | reverse complement strand
GGTCGCCCGTCGCGGCGTCCGGGCCCAGCATCGCCAGCGCCCGCTCGGGGCTGCCGCCCTTCAGCACGTCACGGTCGAGGTTCGCCGCGACGAGGAACATCTTCGCCAGCAACATGCCCTGCGCGATGTCGGCCCGCGACGCGGCGCCGACGGGCTTCGCGTCCGGCAGTTCGATGCCGCGGGCCCCGTTCGCCCAGTCGCGGGCCGGCGAACCGGCGAAGGGGTGGGCCAGGGTGCCCGGAACGACCTGCTCGGCGGCTGCCGTCTCCCTGGCCCCGAAGACGGACGGCAGCCAGCCCCACTCCCGCGCCCAGCCGACGAGAGTCAGGCCGACGAGGGCTGCCACGGCCAGGCCCTCGCCGAGCCACTCCCACCACCGCCGGCGCCGAGCCACCGGTCGCCAGCGAGCGGGCACTGCTCGCCGCCGCCAGGGCAGCCGCAACCGCATGCGGAGACGGTCGGCCCGGCTCGGCTCCGGTTCGGGCCGGTCGAGCGCCCACACGCGCTCCGCCACCCACCGCGCCCGCGCGGCGGCGACCTCGGGGTCCTCGGCCTGCTCGGCCTGTTCGGTCATGCGACGCGGTCTCCGGCTTCACGACTCGTTCACTCGAAGGGGCGCGTCACCCTATCGTGGGGCCCTTCGTCCACAGGGTCGCACTCTACCTGGTGCATAGTTGTCGTAGCCGACTACGACAAGTATGCGAGGAGTCCGGCGTGCACGTTCCCCCGAAACCGAATGACGTCGTGGACCGGGACCGTGAGTGGGGTCTGCTCACCGACTTCGTCGCCGACCCATCGCCCGCGATGCGGCTCGGCATCGTGTCCGGCCGCCGTCGGTACGGCAAGTCATTCCTCCTCCAGTCGCTCACCGAGGCGATGGGCGGCCTGTACATCACCGCCGTGCGGGAAGAGGGCCGCGTGACGGCCCTGCGGCGCTTCAGCCAGGCGGTGGCCGCGCACGCCGGTCTGCCCGCCGGGGCATTGCAGTTGACCGACTGGCGAGAAGTGCTCGGCAGCGCCCTCGACGTGGTCGCCCGCCAGGCCGACGTCCCCGTCCTCGTCATCGACGAACTGCCGTATCTGCTGCAGCACTCCCCCGAGGTTCCGGGGATCATCCAGCAGCTCTACGACGAGCGGCAGCGCGGCGGCGGCAACGGCGCCCGGCTCATCCTGTGCGGATCCGCCATGAGCCTGATGCACGAACTGCTCTCCGGGACGAAGCCACTCCGGGGACGCGCGGTCGTCGATCTGCGCCTCGGCCCGTTCGACTACCGGGCGAGCCGCGACTTCTGGGAGATCGAGAACCCCGCCACCGCACTGCAGGTGCACTCCGTCCTGGGCGGAGCGCCCGGCTACCGGCCTGTGGCCTCCCGGCCCGCCCCGGATGACGGGTTCGACGCGTGGCTCGCCGCGACGCTGCTCGACCCCGGCCGGGCCGTCTTCTCCCGCACCGAGACCGAGTACCTGCTGCGCGAGGACCCGCGCATCACCCAGCACACGCTGTACTACGACATCCTGACGGCCCTCGCCCAGGGGGCGACCACCCCGACCCGGATCGGTGGGGCGCTCGGCAGGCAGCGCAACACGGTCTCCCACCCGCTGGGGGTTCTCGAGTCGACCGGCTACGTCGAGCGTGACCAGGACGTCCTGCGGACCCGGCACCCGGTCATCACGTTGTCCGACCCGGTCATCCGGTTCAACCAACTCGTCACGCTCCCCCAGGCGTCGACGATCGAGCAGGGCTTCGCGCCGGAAGCGTGGCAGGCGTCAGCCCCCACCTTCCGTTCGAAGATCCTCGGCCCGCACTTCGAGCACCTGTGCCGGACCTGGACCCGCCGGTTCGCGCACACGGTCCTGCCCGGCGGGCTGCCCGGCCCCGTCGGAACAACGGAAGTCGCCGACCCGGCGGCGCGGACCAAACACGAAGTGGACGTGCTCGGCCTGGCGCTGGGCGAGCGCCCGCAGGCGCCGCGCGCACGCATCGTGGTGCTGGGCGAGGCGAAGGCGACCATCGCCCGACGCGGCATCACTGACGTCGAACGGCTGGAACACATCCGGGCACTGCTGGCCGACCAGCGGTACGACACCGCGGACACCGCGCTGGTTCTCTTCTCCCTGCACGGCTTCCACGACGACGTCCAGCGAGCCGCGGCCGCCCGCAGGGACCTCTTCCTCGTCGACCTCCCCGCCCTCTACGGCGACGGGCCCGTCCTCGGCGGACAGTAGGCAACTGCGGCATC
>DASSBO010000515.1:0-16986 GCA_035698655.1 Streptomyces sp. | reverse complement strand
CGGCCGCGCACGAGGCCGGCGCAGGCCGGTAGGCTCCCCCGGTGCCGCACCCGGCCGGGTGCGGCACCGGGGGAGCCTACCGGCCTGCGCCGGCCTCGTGCGCGGCCGTCTTCTCCTGGTCGGCGGCGGCCTTCTCCAGTTCGAAGGCCTCGTTCCCCAGCCCGATCCGGGCGTGCACCTCAGGCCGGCGGGCCCGCAGCGCCAGGCCGACGACGAGGCCGACGACGGCGGCGAGCGCCAGGATGGCGGGCAACGCCCAGCTGAGGGCCGAGCCGGCCTCGCTGCCGACGAGCACGTCGAAGTCCTTGACGGCGTAGACGAGGATGACGAGGAGGCCGACCGTGGCCAGCACGGCGCACAGCAGGCGGGGCGCCTGTGCGCGGACGGCTCCGCGCCGCACGAAGAAGACGATCACGGCGACGGAGGCGAGCGCCATCAGCACGATGACGCCCAGGGCGCCGATGTTGCCCAGCCAGGTGAACAGGTGCAGAACCGGCGCGGTCGGGTCGCCGGCCGGCTTGTCGTCGGTGACCGCGAAGGCGCCCACGACCACCAGCGCCACCGCGGTCTGCAGCAGTGAACCCACCGCGGGCGCACCGGTGGTGGCGGAGGCACGTCCGACCGGAGCGGGCAGCAGGCCCTCGCGGCCCATCGCGAAGCTGTAGCGGGCGACGACGTTGTGGAAGGCGAGCAGCGAGGCGAACATGCCCGTCACGAAGAACAGGTGCAGCAGGTCGGTGAAGGTGCCGCCGAGCCGGGGCTCGGTGAGCGCGAACAGCAGCCCGGGCCCGTTCTTCTGGGCGGCGGCGACGATCGAGTCGGGGCCGGTGGCCACCCCCATCAGCCAGGAGGTGGCGGCGAAGAAGACGGCGACGCAGCCGACGGCGAGGAACATCACCCGGGCCACGACGGTCTGCGGGCGGCTGGTCTCCTCGGCGTAGACGGGGGCCTGTTCGAAACCGAGGAAGGCCGCGATGGTGAAGCACAGGGCGGTGCCGAGCCCGGCGCCGGCCAGGGTGCTCGGGTCGAAGGCGGCGACGGACAGTCCCTGCGGGCCCGGGTCGGAGGCCACGGCGACGTCCACGACGACGATGAGGATCACCTCGATGACGAGCAGCACGCCCAGCACCCGCGCGTTGAGGTCGATCTTCAGGGCGCCGAGGACGCCGGTGACGACCACCCCGACGAGGGCGGGAACCCACCAGGACACCGACAGGCCGAGGTGGGCGTCCAGCAGCGCGGACGTCTCGAAGCCGAAGATGCCGTAGATGCCGATCTGCAGGGCGTTGTAGGCGACGAGTGCGACGAAGGAGGCGCCGGAGCCGACGGTGCCGCCCAGTCCGCGGGCGATGTAGGCGTAGAACGCGCCGGCGTTGTGCACGTGCCGGCTCATCTCCGCGTAGCCGACGCTGAAGAGGGCCATCACCACGCCGAGGATGACGAACAGCAGCGGCTGTCCGCTGATGCCCATGACGGAGTAGGTGGTGGGCATGACGCCGGCCACGACCATCAGCGGCGCGGTGGCGGCGAGCACGGACAGCAACAGGCCCGAGGTGCCGATGCGGCCCGCGCGCAGGGCGCGTTCCTGGCCTCTGAAGGTGCTGATCTCCTGGGTGGTGCTGCCCGTCGGCATGGTGGGTGCTTCCTCTCCTGGGTCGGTGACGTGCGGCGGGTGTGGGGCGTGGCGGCTCAGGCGGCGCCGTAGGCGGCGTCGCGTGCGGAGCGGAAGGCACGGGCGGGGTTGCTGCCCGCGTAGGACCAGGGGGCTGCGGTCAGCAGCGGGCCGATGCGCTGGAAGAGCGCGGCGGCCTCCGCCAGGCGGCCTTCGTGGAACTTGGCGTGCGCCAGGAAGTTGAGGTCGACGGCGCGGCGGGGATGGTCGTTGCCGCTGTCCCATTCGAGCCACCAGTCGAAGGCGCTGCGCACGGCGAAGCGGGCCCGGCGGCCGCTCCAGTGCTCCTGTGCGGCGGCGTCCGGCCGGCCGTTCCCGGCGCCGTGGGCCAGCACACGGAAGCGCTCGGCGTGGGCGACGACGGGCAGCAGGGCGAGCGGCGAGTCCGCGGGTGCCGCCGCTGCCGCGTCGCGGGCGAAGGCGTAGACCTCGTCCTCGGCGAAGGCGTCGGCGGCGACGGCGGTCATCAGGTGGTGGGCGGGGTGGTGTTCGGGGTGGCGGGCGCACACCTCGGCGAAGGCGCGGCGGCACTCGTCGACGGAGCCGGTGTGTGCGGCCAGCCGGAGTGCGGCCAGGTGCGGGGTCGGGTCGTCGGGTGCCGCACCGGCCGCGGCGGTGATCGCCGTGCGGGCGACGCCCGGCGGCCGCTTGCCGGCCAGGGCGCGTGCGGTGGTGGCACAGGCGAGGAGCAGCGCGGCGTCCGGGCTGTCGGGTTCGGTCTGCTGCCAGTCGCCGGCCCAGGCCTCGGCTGACGAGGCGTCGGCGAGCACGAGGGCGCGGTGGCCGCGGCGGTCCCAGTCGTCCGCCGTCTCGATGAGCAGGGCACGGGCATCGGCCCAGCGGCCCCCGGCGAGCGCGGACCGTGCGGCGGCGAGGTCCTCGTCGCCGAGCGTGGGGTCGGGCGGCGGGCCGTCCTTGCGCCGGGAGAAGGTGAGGGGAGGAGGCGGTGGATTCATGGTCAGCGGCCACCCAACCGAAGATGACTAGACCACGTCAAGTGCGACGAAGTGAATACCGGGCGAAGAAATGGTCTTGATACCGAATCAGCCCGTTGCCCGGCAGGTCTGCACTGCCAGGGCCGCCCGCCGGACGACCTGCTCGGGGTCGCCGTCGATGTCGACGACGGCGCCGCGCTCGTCGTCCTGCAGCTCCTCCAGCGTCTCCAGCTGGGAGCGCAGCAGCGAGACCGGCATGAAGTGGCCCTTGCGCTGCGCGATGCGACGGGCCAGCAGCTCGGCGGGGCCGTCCAGGTGCAGGAAGCACAGCCGCGGCGTGTGGCGGCGCAGCCGGTCGCGGTAGCTGCGGCGCAAGGCGGAGCACGTGACCAGCCCGCCGTCGTCGCCCCTGGCCTCCAGCCAGCGGCCGATGGCCTCGAGCCAGGGCAGCCGGTCGGAGTCGTCCAGCGGGATCCCGGCGGCCATCTTGGCGACGTTGGCGGGCGGGTGGAAGTCGTCGGCCTCGGCGAAGGCGATGCCCAGGCGGCTTGCGAGCATCGTGCCGACCGTGGTCTTGCCCGAGCCGGAGACGCCCATCAGGGCGATGAGCGGCCTGGCCGGTACCTGGTCGGTGTGCTCGTCGGACATCGGCGGCGCCCTCCATACGTGTGCGCGTGTCGGTCGGCGCTGACAGCCTAGGGGTGGGCGGTCCACAGGAGTACGACGCCGAAGGCGGTCATGGCGAGCGTGCACAGGGCGACGGCCAGCAGCGGCCGGCCGTCGCCGGCCGGCGCTCCTTCGCTGAGTGCGCGGATGCGGCGGTGGGCGAGGCGCAGCATGACCAGCCAGCTCAGCACGCCGAGGGCGGCGGCCGCGTAGGCGGCGGGCCCGGCGTCCCGTGCCAGGACGCTGCGCACGGCCAGTGCGGCGGCGACGGCGCAGGAGAGCGTGGTGCGCCGCCAGGCCAGCCGGGTCCGTTCGGGCTGGGCGCCGGGCGGGCCCGTCATGCGCCGACCCGGCCGAGCACGACCGCGAGCACGACCAGCACCGCGGCGAGCGCCGTCGCCACGGCGAGCAGCGCGGGGAAGCGGGAGGCCGGCAGGTCCTCGCCGCGCCGCATGGCGCGCTCGCAGCGGATCCAGTGGTTGACGGCGCGCACGGCGCACAGTCCGCCGCCGGCCAGCAGGGACAGCGCGATGGCGGTGCGCACGCCCCAGGTGAAGCCGGTCAGGAACTGGTCGACGGCGATGCCGCCGGCCACCAGGGCCAGGGCCGTGCGGATCCAGGCGAGGAAGGTGCGCTCGTTGGCCAGCGAGAAGCGGTAGTCGGGAGTGCTGCCCTCTGCCCGGATGCGCTGCGGGGCGAACCACAGCCGGACGGCCGCCAGGAACCGTTGGATCATCCTGAAAGCCTATGCAACGGTCCCGCCCGCACCCGTCAGCCGGCGGCCCGGTCGCGGTGCCACTGCTGCAGGCGGCGGTGGCACTCCAGCCCGTCGGGGACGACGTCCCACTCGAGCAGCCGCTTCTCGACCTCGTCGTCGGTGAGGAAGGCGTGCCAGGCCACCTCCTCCGGCTGCGGGTTCACCGGCATGGGGCAGACCACCTCGTAGACCTGCAGGAACCAGGTGTGGGCGGGCGACTCGTACAGGAAGTGCAGCCGCCGCTCGGGCCGGGGCAGGCCCCGCACGCCGAGTTCCTCCTCGGCCTCGCGCAGCGCGGCCTCGTCGTAGCTCTCGCCGGCGCCCACGACGCCGCCGACCACCACGTCGTACATGGAGGGGAAGACCAGCTTGACCGGGGTGCGGCGGTGGACGAACAGCCTGCCCTGCGGGTCGCGGACCTGCACGGAGACCGAGCGGTGCCGCAGCCGCCGCACGGTGGCCTCGCCGCGGGGCGCCCGGCCCACGATCCGGTCGTCGGCGTCCACGATGTCCAGCAGTTCGTCCGCGTCGCGTGGCTCGTCACTCATGCGGCCATCCAATCAGCCCCCGGCGGGTGCCGGGCGGACGGCCCCGGAGGTTACTCTCCAGTCAACCGACGATCGAGGCGAGTGAGGGACGGTGCGGGCAATGGCGTACGACGCCGACGTGATCGTGATCGGTGCGGGCCTGGCCGGGCTCGTCGCCACGGCCGAACTGGCCGACGCGGGCCGGAAGGTGATCCTGCTGGACCAGGAGCCCGAGCAGTCGCTCGGCGGCCAGGCCCACTGGTCCTTCGGCGGGCTGTTCCTCGTCGACTCCCCCGAGCAGCGTCGGCTGCGGGTCCGCGACAGCCGCGAACTGGCCTGGCAGGACTGGCTGGGCACGGCAGGCTTCGACCGGGACGAGGACCACTGGCCGCGACGCTGGGCGGAGGCGTACGTGGACTTCGCGGCGGGCGAGAAGCGGTCCTGGCTGCGGCAGCAGGGCCTGAAGCTGTTTCCGGTGGTGGGCTGGGCCGAGCGCGGCGGCTACGGGGCGATCGGGCACGGCAACTCGGTGCCGCGCTTCCACATCACCTGGGGCACCGGGCCCGGCGTCGTCGAGCCGTTCGAGCACCGGGTGCGGGCCGGCGCGGCCCGCGGGCTGGTCGACCTGCGCTTCCGGCACCGGGTGACCGGCCTTTCGCGCAGCGCCGGAGCCGTCGACACGGTCAGCGGCGAGATCCTGGAGCCGTCCGACGCCGAGCGCGGCACCGCGAGCAGCCGGGCGGCGGCCGGCACCTTCGAACTGCGCGCGCAGGCGGTGATCGTCACCTCCGGCGGCATCGGCGGAAACCACGACCTGGTGCGGGCCAACTGGCCGGAGCGGCTGGGCACCCCGCCGCAGCGGATGCTCTCCGGCGTCCCGGCGCACGTGGACGGCGAGATGCTGGCCGTCGCGGAGGGCGCCGGCGCCCGGCTGATCAACCGGGACCGCATGTGGCACTACACCGAGGGCATCGACAACTGGAACCCGGTCTGGGCGCGGCACGGCATCCGCATCCTGCCCGGGCCGTCGTCGCTGTGGCTGGACGCGACGGGCCGCCGGCTGCCGGTGCCGCTGTATCCCGGCTTCGACACCCTGGGCACCCTGGAACACATCATGCGGACCGGGCACGACCACACCTGGTTCGTGCTCACCAAGAAGATCATCGAGAAGGAGTTCGCGCTCTCCGGCTCCGAGCAGAACCCGGATCTGACCGGGCGCAGCGTCCGCGGCGTGCTGGGCCGCCGCAGCGGGGGCGGCATCCCGGGCCCCGTGCGGGCGTTCATGGACCGCGGTGCGGACTTCCTCGTGGAACGCGACCTGGACACGCTGACCGCCCGCATGAACGAGCTGACCGGTCAGGGGCTGCTCGACGCAGAGACCGTGCGCCGCGAAGTGGAGGCCCGCGACCGGGAGATCACCAACCCGTTCACCAAGGATCTGCAGGTCGCCGCGCTGCGCGGAGCCCGCAGCTACCTCGGCGACCGGCTGATCCGGGTCGCGACGCCGCACCGGCTGCTGGACCCGAAGGCCGGTCCGCTGGTCGCCGTGCGGCTGAACATCCTCACGCGCAAGACGCTCGGCGGGCTGGAGACGGACCTGGACGCGCGGGTGCTGGCCGAGGGCGGCGAGGTGCTGCCCGGCGTGTACGCCGCCGGCGAGGCGGCCGGCTTCGGCGGCGGCGGGATGCACGGCTACCGCTCGCTGGAGGGGACCTTCCTGGGCGGATGTCTCTTCTCCGGGCGCGCGGCGGGCCGGGCGGCGGCCCGCGCGGTGGCCTGAGCGGCCGGTCGGTGCCGGCCCGGGTGCGAGAGGGTGTGGTGTCCTTCTCGCGCCGGAACCCTGGACGACATACCGACCAGTCGGCATGATCGGGGCGGACGGTTCTGTCCCCCGTCCGGTGAGGAGCGCGCAGCATGAGCGACGACAATCCGCCAGGGCTCGACCTGGGGCGGTTCGCCGCCCATCTGGCACGGGAGCGGCCGGGGCTGCTCGCGGGTCCGCTGAAGGCCGAGGTGATCCAGGGCGGCCGGTCGAACCTGACCTACCGGGTGACCGACGGCGTCGGCACCTGGGTGGTACGCAGGCCGCCGCTGGGCCACGTGCTGGCCACGGCACACGACATGCACCGCGAGCACCGGGTGATCAGCGCCCTGCACGAGACCGACGTGCCGGTGCCGCGCACGGTGCTGCTCTGCGAGGACCCCGACGTGCTCGGGGCGCCGTTCTACGTGATGGAGCACGTCTCCGGCACCCCGTACCGGACCGCCGGAGAACTCGCACAGCTGGGCGCCGGGCGCACCCGGGAGCTGGTGCTGGCCCTGCCGGACACCCTGGTCGCCCTGCACGCGGTGGACCCGGCGGCGGTGGGCCTGGCCGACTTCGGCCGCCCCGAGGGGTTCCTGGACCGGCAGCTGCGGCGCTGGGGCACGCAGCTGGAGGCCTCCCGCAACCGGGACCTGCCCGGCATCGATGCGCTCCGGGAGCGGCTGGCCCGCACGGTGCCGCGCTCCGAAGCCCCGGCGGTCGTGCACGGCGACTTCCGGCTGGACAACGTGCTGGCGGACTCCGACGGGCGGATCACGGCCGTCCTCGACTGGGAGATGTCCACGCTCGGCGACCCGCTCACCGACCTGGGCCTGCTGGTGATGTACAGCCGGCAGCCCTCCCTCCCCGACTCCCCCATCAGCACGACGCGGGAGGCCCCCGGGCACCCCGAGCCCGCGGAACTGATCGAGCGTTACGCGGCCGGATCGGGCCGCGACGTGCGCCGGATCGGCTGGTACACCGCCTTCGCCTACTTCAAGCTGGCGGTGATCCTCGAGGGCATCCACTACCGCTTCACCCTCGGACAGACGGTCGGCGCGGGCTTCGACCGCATCGGCGACCTCGTCCCCGTCTTCGTCGACGGCGGACTGACCACCCTTGAGGAGGACTGACGGGCGATGGACTTCGCATACGACCGCCGCACCGAGGAGATGCGCGCCCAGCTCGAGGACTTCATGACGACCCGGGTGTATCCGGCGGAGGCGGTGGCCCGGGAGCAGCGCGCGCAGCTCGACTCGCCGTGGCAGACGCCCGCGGTGGTCGAGGAGCTCAAGCAGGCGGCCCGGCAGCAGGGCCTGTGGAATCTGTTCCTGCCGGATACGACCTACGGCGGTGGGCTGACGAACCTGCAGTATGCGCCGCTGGCCGAGATCACCGGCCGGAGCCCGCAGTTGGCGCCCACCGCGCTGAACTGCGCCGCCCCGGACACCGGGAACATGGAGGTGCTGGCCCAGTTCGGTGACGCGGAGCAGCGGCGGAAGTGGCTGGAGCCGCTGCTCAACGGGACGATGCGGTCGGCGTTCGCCATGACCGAACCCGACGTGGCCTCCTCGGACGCGACGAACATCTGCACCCGGATCCGGCGCGAGGGCGACGAGTACGTCATCACCGGGCGCAAGTGGTTCATCTCCGGTGCGATGAACCCGGACTGCGGGATCTTCATCGTGATGGGCAAGACCGATCCGGACGCCGACGTGCGCCGCCAGCAGTCCATGGTGCTCGTTCCCCGGGACACCCCGGGTGTGCAGGTGCGCCGGGCGATGACCGTCTACGGGTACGAGGACCACTACCACGGCGGGCACGCCGAGGTCGTCTTCGACGAGGCGCGGGTGCCGGTGACGAACCGGATCGGCGAGGAGGGCGGGGGCTTCGCCATCGCGCAGGCCCGGCTGGGGCCGGGGCGTATCCACCACTGCATGCGGCTGATCGGGATGGCCGAGCGGGCCGTGGAGCTGATGTGCCGGCGCGCGGTGGACCGTCAGGCGTTCGGCCGGCCGCTGGCCGCGCAGGGCGTGGTGCGCGAGTGGATCGCCGATGCGCGGGTGCAGATCGAGCAGTTGCGGCTGCTGGTGCTGAAGACGGCGTGGCTGATGGACACCGTGGGCAACCGCGGCGCGCACACCGAGATCCAGGCCATCAAGATCGCCACACCGCGTGCGGTGGTGGGGATTCTGGACCGCGCGGTGCAGTTGCACGGCGCGGGCGGCGTCAGCCAGGACTTCCCGCTGGCCGAGCTGTGGGCGGCGGCGCGCACGCTGCAGCTGGCGGACGGGCCGGACGAGGTGCACCAGCGGTCGCTGGCACGGCGGGAGCTGAAGAAGTACGCGTGAGCGCAACGACGGGAGGGGCGCCGCCGGGCGGTGCCCCTCCCGTCGTCGTGCGCGTGGCGAGGGCTCAGGGTTCCACGACGACCCGGCCGGTGGTGATCCCGTCGAACACCCGCTGCACCGCGTCGCCCGCCGCGTCCAGCGGGATGCGCTCACTGACCAGCGGCTTGATCGCGCCCTTGGCGGCGAGCTCGGTGAGCTCCCGGTGGCAGGCGTCGACGGCCGCCGGGTCCTTGGCGGCGTACAGGCCCCAGTGCAGGCCCATGATGCTGTAGTTCTTGATCAGCGCGTGGTTGAGGCCGGGCGTCGGGATGGCGCCGCTGGCGAAGCCGACGACGACGATGCGCCCCTCGAAGGCGATGCACTTGACCGACCGCGCGTAGGCCTCGCCGCCGACCGGGTCGAAGACGACGTCGGCACCTCGCCCGCCCGTGGCCTCCTTCACCGCGGCGACCAGGTCGTCCTCGCGCCGGTCGATGACGACCTCGCAGCCCAGTTCGCGCGCGGTGCGGGCCTTGGCGTCCCCGCCGACCACACCGATCACCCGGGCTCCGGCGGCCTTGCCGAGCTGGACGGCGGCGCTGCCCACTCCCCCGGCGGCCGCGTGCACCAGCAAGGTCTCGCCGGGCTGGATGCGGGCGCGCCGGTGCAGCGCGAACCAGCCGGTCTGGTAACCGATGTGCAGGGCGGCGGCCTCAGCGTCGTCCAGCCCTTCCGGGGCGGGACGTGCGGTGGCGGCGTGCACCACGGTGCGCTCGGCGAAGCCGCCGGCCGGCAGCACCGGCTGTGCGATGAGCCGGGCCCCGGTCTCGCCTTCGGCGCCCTCGCCGGCGGCGAGTACCTCACCGCACAGTTCGACGCCGGGCGTGAACGGGAAGTCTGGGCGCACCTGGTACTCGCCGCGGCACATCAGCGCGTCGGGGAAGTTGACGTTCGCCGCGCGGACCCGGACCAGCAACTGCCCCGGGCCGGGTTCCGGATCGGCTACCTCCTCCAGCCGCATCACCTCGCGTGGTTCGCCGTTGCTGTGGACGCGCCATGCCTTCACTGCGGGCCTCCGGGACCGGTGGGGAGCGGTTTTCGTCTGTGCGTGGGCGGGACTTTACGGGCGCAGGGCGCGCAGGAGGAGGCCGGCCAGGTGGTCGGCGACCTCGCGCGGGGCCAGCGGGCCGTCGGGGCGGTACCAGCTGCCGAGGTGGTGGACGGAGCCGAAGTGGTAGTCGACGACCAGGTCGGCGGGGGTCTCGGCGGAGAACACCCCGCTGCGCTGGCCCTCCTCGACCAGCGCACGGAACCGCTCGTGGTAGCGGCGGCGCTCGGTGCGCACCTGCTTCTGCTTCTCGGGGCTGAGGCTGTGCATCGAGCGGAAGAAGATCATCGCGTCGTCGAGGTTCTCGATGGTGGTGACGACGACGTCGGCGGCCGCGTCGTGCAGCCGCTGCTCGACGGGCGCCTCGGCGCCGGCACAGGCGTCGAGCCGTTCCTGCTGCAGGCGCAGCAGCCGGCCGTAGATCTCGTGGAGCAGGTCGTCCTTCGACCCGAAGTAGTGGTACAGCGCCCCCTTGGTGACGCCCGCGGCCTCGACGATGTCCTGTACGGAGGTGCGGTCGTAGCCCCGCTCGGCGAACAGCCGGGTGGCGGCCGCGAGCAGGCGCTGCGGGACGGGCTGCTGCCCTGCGCCGCCGCGCGTCATCGTGCCGTCTCCTGGCCGGCCAGGGTGGTCTCCAGTTTCTGCTGCAGGTGGTTCATGCCGCCGAGCCAGCGGTCGGTCTCGGTGGCGCGCGCGGCGTAGTGCCCGGCGGTGTCGGTGTGCGGGAGGACGAGGAACCGGCCGGCTTCCATGGCCTCCAGCAGCGCGTCCGCCACCTCCTCGGGTTCGATGGCCGTCGGGGCGAGGACCAGGTCGCCGGCGCTGCCGGCGCCGCGCAGCATGTCGGTGCGCACGCCCTGCGGGCAGACCGCGTGCACCGCGACGCCGCGGTGCCGGTAGGTGACCGAGAGCCACTCCGCGAAGGCGAGGGCGGCGTGCTTGGAGACGCTGTAGGGGGCGGAGCCGACCATGGTGAGCAGGCCGGCGGCCGAGACCGTGGCCACGAAGCGGCCGCGGCCGTGCTCGAGCCAGTCGGGCAGCAGTTCACGCGCGGCCCGCACGTGCGCCATGACGTTGACGTCCCAGGCTGTCTCCCACAGGTCCTCGGGCGCCTCGGGCCCGCCGGCCGGTGCGACGCCGGCGTTCGCGCAGAAGACGTCGATGGGCCCGCCCAGCGCCTCGCGGGCCGACGCCACGCACCGGGAGGCGTCGCCGGGCAGCGCGATGCCGCCGATCTCCTCGGCGACGGCCGCGGCCTTCTCGGCGTCCAGGTCGTTGACCACGACGCGGGCGCCCCGGTCGGCGAACCGCCGCGCATAGGCGGCACCGATGCCGCCCCCGGCCCCCGTGACGACGACTCCCGCGTTCTGCAAGCTCTCCACGATCGCCCCTCGTCCGCTGCGCGCCGGGCGCTCCGGCGCCGCGCACAGACTAACCGGTCGGTATGTCGTGGGGAAGGTGCGGCAGGAAAGTAAAGAGTTCGTCCAGACGGGATCCTGGGAACCGGCCCATACGTCGAACGGGGAGAGACGGAAGCTCCCCGTCGGAGGTGGGAAGATTGGCCGGTTTCAGAGCACTCGCGGAGCAGGTCCGTGATCCACGAAGAGAACCGTCCCAGCGACGGCAGGCGCTGCGCAAGTGTCTGGAACGTTTCGCCCCGTACGGACACCGGGCGACCTGGCACCACCTGTGCGAACGCGCCGGGATCGATCCGGAGGACCGCGAGCCGGACCCCGGACGCCTGATGGCCGCCCTGGACGAACTGGAGGAGGCGCGGGCGGTGTGGCTCGCGTACGAGGAGGAGGTCGCCGAGCGCCGCAGGCGCGAGAAGCACGACGGGATCAGACAGCCGACGCAGCTGGACGAGTGGCACGGCGAGACCTGGGGCGGCAGATCGCTCCTGCCGTGCAGCAAGGACACCACCGCGCCCCCGGACACCCCGCTCGCCGTGGTGCTGCACCGGCTCATCGGTGCGATGCAGCACGCGGCGGCCCCCGAGACCACGCCCATGGCGAGCAGTCGCGGCTGACCGCCGCCCGCAATACCGGCCTGCCGACCGGGGGAACGTTGACAGGCCGGTGACACCCCCCGCATGCTGAGCAAGCGCTTAGTGAGCGCGTCGATGTTTCGTGTGTACGGGAGGTTGCAGGGATGGCGGAGCCCCGGGTGTTCACCTCGGCGGAGGAACTGCGCGCGGCGGTCGGCGAGGAGCTGGGCGTCAGCGGGTGGCTGGAGGTCGACCAGAAGCGGATCGACCTGTTCGCGGACGCCACCGGCGACCACCAGTGGATCCACGTCGACCCCGAGCGGGCGAAGGACGGCCCGTTCGGCACGACGATCGCGCACGGCTACCTCACGCTGTCCCTGCTGCCGACGCTCGTCCCGCAGGTGCTGCGCGTCGACGGCGTGCGGATGGGCATCAACTACGGCGTGAACAAGGTGCGCTTCCCCGCACCGGTGCCGGTCGGCTCGCGGCTGCGCGGGCGGGTGCAGCTCGCGGAGGTCACCGAGGCCGGCGGCGGCGTGCAGATCGTCGCGAAGGTCACCGTCGAGCGGGAGGGCGGCGACAAGCCGGTCTGCGTGGCGGAGAGCGTCAGCCGCTACTTCTGGTGACCGCACCGACCATGCGCAGCGCGAGCCCGGCGTAGAGCACACCGATCTCCTCCGGGCTGCGCCTGCCGCCGGCGTGGTACCAGCGGGCGACGTCGATGCACAGCGACAGCACGGCCAGCACGGTGCCGCGCAGGTCCGCGACGGCGAACTCCCCGGCCCCGACCCCGTCGGCCACGATGCCGCGCAGGATCTCCTCGGTGCGCCGCCGCAGGCCGACGATCTCCTCGTAGTGCCCCGGCTCGAGCGCGGAGAGCTCGTACTGCACCACCCGGGCCGTGGTGTGGTGTTCGGCGTGCCAGCGCACGAAGGCGCGCACGGCGGTCTCCAGCCGCTGCGCGTTGTCGCCGCCGGTCGCAGCGGCCTCGGTCAGGATGCGCACCGAGCGCTCGTGCCCGACCCGGCTGATCTGGTAGAGCAGCTCTTCCTTGGTCTTGTAGTGGATGTAGAGCGCCGCCGGGCTCATGCCGGCACGGCCGGCGATGTCGCGCGTGGTGGTGGCGTGGAAGCCGCGTTCGGCGAAGGCCTGAACGGCACCCAGCAGCAGCCGCCGGGCCGCCTGGGGCGTCACGTCGCCGAACGACTCCTCGGTCGCCTCGTCCGCCGCGTCGGCCATGTTCGCTCGCCCCCGCTCCTGTCCGCTGCCCCGACCGGGCGAACACCATACAACGTGCGCTGAGCACGCGCTTAGCGAGTGGGGGCGCGGCGGGCGTGCTCAGAACGCGGCGACGCCGGTGAGCGCGCGGCCGATGAGCAGCTTGTGTATCTGGCTGGTGCCCTCGTACAACGTCATCACACGGGCGTCGCGCAGCAGCTTGCCGACGGGGAACTCGTCGATGTAGCCGTAGCCGCCGAAGACCTGCAGCGCGTTGTTCGCGGCCCGCACCGCCGCCTCACTGGCGAACAGCTTGGCCACCGACGACTCCGAGGCGAAGGGCAGCCCGCGCTCGATGTGGTCCGCCACCCGCCAGGTGAGCAGCCGCGCGGCGTCCACGTCGACCGCGATGTCGCTGATGAGTTCCTGCACCAGCTGGTGCCCGGCGATCGGCTTGCCGAACTGCTCGCGCTCGCGGGCGTAGCCCACGGCCGCATCCAGGCAGGCCTGGGCGATCCCGACACAGCCGGCCGCCACCGACATCCGGCCCTTTGCCAGCGCCGACATCGCGACGGAGAAGCCCTTCCCCTCGGGTGCCATCCGCGCCGAGTCGGGCACTCGGAGGCCTTCGAAGGTCAGCTCGGCGGTGGCCTGTCCGCGCAGTCCGAGCTTGCCGTGGATCTCCCGGCGGGTGAGGCCGGGGGCGTCGGTGGGGACGAGGAACGCGGTGACGCCCTTGTGCCCCGGCGCGTCGGAGGTCCGGGCGAAGAGGAGTACGACGTCGGCCCAGGTGCCGTTGGTGATGAACGTCTTGGCGCCGTCGATGACCCACTCGTCGCCGTCCCGGCGGGCCTTCGTGGTCAGGTTGGCCGCGTCGGACCCGGTTCCGGGTTCGGTCAGGCCGAAGCAGCCCAGTGCACGTCCCGAGCACAGCTCGGGCAGCCAGCGCCGCTTGTGCTCCTCGCTGCCCCACGCCTCGATCGACTTGGCGACCAGCCCGAGGGAGACGGACAGCACGCCGCGCACCGCGGAGTCGGCGCGGCCCAGCTCCTCGGTGACCAGGACGTAGGACAGGTGGTCGCCGCCGGAGCCGCCGTACTCCTCGGGGATCGTCAGGCCCAGGAAGCCGAGCTCGCCGATCTTCCGCACGACGGCCCGGTCGATGCTGCCGGCCCGGTCCCACTCGGCGGCGTGCGGCACGATCTCGCGGTCCGCGAAGTCACGGGCGAGGTCGCGCACGGCGGCCTGCTCCGGAGTCAGTTCCAGGTCCACGGCGCTGCTCCTCGGTCGGCGACGGCTGTGCTGCTGCCTCTAAACTACCGCCGCTAGTTTTACTGGCCGGTTCTACTATGTGCGGCATGGCCCGTCCCCGCAAGCCCCTGCTCAGCCGCGACCGGATCGTGGGCTGCGCGCTCGCCCTCGTCGACGCCGAGGGCCTGGAGGCCGTCTCCACCAGGCGGCTGGCGGCCGAACTCGGGGTGAGCGGCCCGTCTCTCTACAACCACTTCCGCACCAAGGACGAGATCCTCGACGCGGTGGCGGACACCGTGTGCGCGCAGGTGGACACGGCCATGTTCGAGGACGGCAGCGGGTGGCGGGACGCGCTGTCCGGCTGGGCCCGCTCCTACCGGGCCGCGCTGCGCGCACACCCGAACATCGTGCCGTTCCTGGCCCGCGGCCCCGGCCGGCGGCCGAGCCAGCTGCGGATGGCGGACGCCGTCTTCGGCGGCATGACCTCGGCCGGCTGGTCGCGTGCCCAGGCCACCCACATCGGCGCGCTGATGCGGTACTTCGTCGCCGGCTCGGCGCTGGGCTCCTTCGCCCGCGGCTTCGTCGACGACGCCGCCCTGTACGGCCCGGACTACCCGCACCTGGACCAGGCGCATCTGCTCGCCGAGCACCAGCAGCGCGTCGACGAGGGCGCGTTCGAGACGGGTCTGCGCGCCCTCTTCGACGGACTGGCCCTGCTGCCCGGCGCCCCGCAGCGGCGGGTGCCGGGCAACGCCCGCTAGAACACGACGAGCGCGCGGCCGCCGCGGCCGGCCTGCATGGCCTCGAAGGCGTCCGGGATGCCGTCCAGTGCGATCCGGTCGGTGACCAGCGCGCCCAGGTCCAGCCGTCCCGCGCGCACGTGGTCCGCGAGCACCGGCAGATCGCGTGCCGGGTCGGAGTTCCCGTACACGCAGCCCGTCAGGGTCCGCGCGAAGTGGAAGATCTCCAGCGCGGAGAACGTCACCTGCTGGTCCTTGCCGCCGATGCCGACGACCGTCACGCGGCCGCCGCGCCGAGTCGCGTTCCAGGCCGCGCGGATCGTCTCCGCCCGTCCCACGCACTCGATCGCCACGTCGGCGCCGTATCCGTCGGTCAGCGCGCGGATCTCCTTGGCCGTCGTGTCCGACGCGAGCAGGTAGTCGGTCGCTCCGGCGGCGCGCGCCAGCTCCTCCTTCTCCGGCGAGACGTCCACCGCGACGATCCGGGACGCGCCGGCGATCCGTGCGGACTGCAGGGTGGCCAGGCCGACGCCGCCCACGCCGAAGACGGCGACCGACTCCCCCACCCGTACCCGGGCGCTGTGGTGGACGGCGCCGTACCCCGTGAGCATCGCGCAGCCGAGCAGCGCGGCGTCGGTGAGCGGCACGCCCTGAGGCAGCGGCAGCACCGCGTGCGCGGCGACGACCGTCTCCTCGGCGAACGCGGCCGTACTCAGCCCGGGGTAGAGGTCCTCCCCGGCCGTCGTGCGGGCGTAGGGGACGGTCGTCGCGGCGTTGGCGTTCTGGCAGAGCCAGGGTTCGGCCAGTTCGGCGCAGAACCGGCAGCTGCCGCAGGACGGCGCCCAGTTGAGCACCACCGGGTCTCCGGGAGCGAGTGCGGTGACGTCGTCGCCGACGGCGACCACGGTGCCCGCCCCCTCGTGGCCGAGGACGGCCGGAACGGGCTGGCGCAGCGTCCCGTTCGACAACGACAGGTCGGAGTGGCACACGCCCGCGGCGGCGAGGCGGACGCGCACCTGCCCGGGGCCGGGCTGGGGCAGGTCGATGTCGGTGACGCCGAGCGGCGCTCCGACGGCGGGCAGGACGGCGGCGCGGACCATGAAGGGAGACTCCTCAGAGCTGGAGGGACTTGGTCTGGAGGTACTCGGACAGGCCGTGGGCGCCCAGCTCGCGGCCGACGCCCGACTGCTTGTAACCGCCGAACGGCGCCAGCGGGTTGAACCGGCCGCCGTTGACGTCGACCTGGCCGGTGCGCATCCGGCGGGCGAAGGCGACGGCCTCGTCCTCGTCGTCCGACCAGACGGCGCCGGCCAGGCCGTAGACGGTGCTGTCGGCGATGCGCAGGGCGTCGTCGGTGTCCTGGTACTTCATGATCGACAGCACCGGCCCGAAGATCTCCTCCTGGGCGATCGTCATCTCGGGCGTCACGTCGGCGAACACGGTCGGGCGCACGTAGAAGCCGCCCTGGACGCTCTCGGGGGCGTCCGCGCCGCCGGCCACCAGGCGGGCGCCCTCCTTCTCGCCCGCGGTGATGTAGCCGGTCACCCGCTCGCGCTGCCGGGCGCTGACGACGGGGCCGAGCCGGGTGCCCTCCGCGAGCGGGTCGCCCGGCACGTACGTGGCCACTGCGGCCGCCGCCAGTTCGACGGCCTCCTCGTACCGGTCGGCGTCCACCAGCATCCGGGTCCATGCGCTGCACGTCTGGCCCGAGTTGGCCATGACGTTGGCGACGCCCACCTTGACCGCGCGCGTCAGGCCGGCGCCGGGCAGGATCACGTTGGCGGACTTGCCGCCCAGCTCGAGGGCCACCCGCTTGACGGCACCGCCCGCGGCGGCGCCGATGCGGCGGCCCACGGCGGTCGACCCGGTGAAGGAGACCAGGTCGACGTACTCGTGCTCGGCGAGGGCCTGCCCGGCGACCGGGCCCCGGCCGGTGACGAGGTTGAACACACCGGCGGGCAGACCGGCTTCGTGCACCGCCTCGGTGAACA
>DASSBO010000514.1:0-4842 GCA_035698655.1 Streptomyces sp. | reverse complement strand
GGGCCCCCTACACCGAGCGGGCGGCGGTGCTGCGCCGCGCCGGCGACCTGTTCACCGAGCACGCGGCCGAGATCGGCGACTGGCTGGTGCGCGAGGGCGGCAGCGTGCGCGGCAAGGCGGAGTTCGAGACGACGACGGCCGCCCAGGAGTGTTACGAGGCGGCGGCACTGGCGTCCCGTCCGCTGGGCGCGGTACTGCCGTCGGCCGAGCCGCGGCTGAGCATGGCGCGCCGGGTGCCGGCGGGCGTCGTCGGGGTGATCGCACCGTTCAACGTGCCGCTGGTGCTGGCGATCCGCTCGGTGGCGCCGGCGCTGGCACTGGGCAACGCGGTGGTGCTCAAGCCGGACCCGCGCACCGCGGTCGGCGGCGGCGTCTCGATCGCCCGCGTCTTCGAGGAGGCCGGGCTGCCGCCCGGCGTGCTGTCCCTGACGCCGGGCGGCGCGGCGGCCGGTGAGGCGCTGACGTCCGACCCGCACGTGCGGGTGATCTCCTTCACCGGGTCGACGGCGGCCGGCCGGAAGGTCGGTGAAGCGGCGGCCCGGCATCTCAAGCGCGCGCACCTGGAACTGGGCGGCAACTCGGCGATGATCGTGCTGCCGGACGCGGATCTGGAGCAGGCGGCCTCGACCGCCGCGTGGGGTTCGTTCTTCCACCAGGGGCAGGTGTGCATGACCACCGGGCGGCACCTGGTGCACGCCTCGGTGGCCGACGAGTACACCGAGGCGCTGGCTCAGAAGGCGGCGAAGCTGCCGGTGGGCGACCCGTGGGCCGCCGCGGTGGCGCTGGGGCCCGTCATCGACGCCGGGCAGCGGGACCGCATCCACGCCCTGGTGCACGACAGCGTCTCGGGCGGCGCCCGGCTGGCCGCCGGCGGCACGTACGAGGAGCTGTTCTACCGGCCCACCGTGCTGGCCGGCGTCACCGACGACACCCCGGCCTACGCGCAGGAGGTGTTCGGCCCGGTCGCGCCGGTACGGGCCTTCGAGAGCACGGAGGAGGCGGTGGCGCTGGCGGCGGCGAGCGAGTACGGGCTGTCGCTGGGCATCCTCACCCGGGACGTGATGAAGGGGCTGGAGCTGGCGGAGCGGATCCCGACGGGTCTGGTGCACATCAACGACCAGACGGTCAACGACGAGGCGCTGGTGCCGTTCGGCGGCCTGGCCGCCTCGGGCACCGGGGCGCGGTTCGGCGGCGAGGCGAACCTGGAGGCCTTCACCGAGACCCGATGGATCACCATGCGCGGCACCCAGGCCGGCTACCCCTTCTGAGGCCCCTCGTCCAGCCGCGCCAGTGCGGCCTGTGCGGCGGCGCTCAGCTGCGGCACGTCGGCGGCCCGGGCGAGGACGTCGCGGCCCGCCGGGTCGCCGAGGGCGCCCAGGCCCGCCACGCAGGCCAGCGCGAGCTCGGTGGGTGCGGCGGGACCAGCCAGCAGCGCGGTCAGCACGGTGACGAGGGCGGGCGCGGACTCGGGTGCGCGCAGGGAGGTCAGCAGCCGCACGGGGTGCAGGGCGTAGGCGACGCGCAGTTCGTTGGTGGCCAGTGCGGCCGCTGCCCGCGCGGTGCGCGGGTCGCGCAGCCGGGCCAGCGCGTGCGCGGCGGTGGCGCCGCGGTCGGCGTCGCGGTGGTTGAGCAGGAAGACCAGGGTCTCGAAGGCGCGCCGGTCGCCGGCGCAGCCCAGGGTGAAGGCGGCGACCTCCTGCTCCCACAGCGGGCGCCCGTACTCGCTCAGCAGTGCGGTCAGCTGCTCGTGACCGTCCGGGCCGGGCCGGCGGGCGAGCGCGGCGAGTTCGTCGCGGCGGCCGGCGCCGCCGCCGTCGCCGGGTGCCCGGGCGAGGAGCGCGGCGAACTCTGCGGTGTCCTGCGGATCCACGTTCGCCGAGTTTAGGTGCCCGGAGCTCTGGCGTTCTTGTTACTGACCAGTTAGCCTGCTCGTACGAGCGATATCCCGCTCAGGGGCGGCCTGGTGACGCAGCCGCCCCGGTGTTCGTCGGTTCGGCACCCTGCTGCACGGCCCGGCCCCGGGACAGGGCCGGCCGCCACGTTCCTTCTCGCCGCGCGCATGTGCGCGCTTGGCGCTCACCCGAAGTCGTCACCCCTTCTGGAGTCCTGATGGACCGTCCACCCCTGAACACGATCGCCGTCGTGGGCCTCGGCACGATGGGCACCGGCATCGCAGACGTGCTGGCCCGCGCCGGACGTGAGGTCATCGGCATCGACACGGACCCCGCTGCCGCCCGGCACGCGGCCGCCGCCCTGGAGTCCTCCACCGCCCGCGCGGTGGCCCGCGGCCGGCTGACCGAGGCCGAACGGCAGGACACGCTGGCCCGCTTCCGCACCTTCCCCGACGTGCAGGCCGCCGCCGAGGCGGAGCTCGTCATCGAGGTCGTGCCGGAGGACTACGACACCAAGTGCCAGGTCTTCGCGGCCCTGGACCGCGTGGTCAAGCCGGGCACCATTCTGGCCACCGGCACCAACGCGCTGTCGGTGACCCGGCTGGCCGCCGACTCCGACCGGCCCGAACGCGTGCTCGGCCTGCACTTCTTCCACCCCGCCCCGGCCATGAAGCTGGTCGAGGTGGTCTCCTCCGTGCTGACCTCGCCGGAGGCGGTGCTGGCGGTCACGGCACTGGCCCGCGACCTCGGCAAGGACCCGATCGCGGTGGGCGACCGGCCGGGCTTCGTCGCCGATGGCCTGCTGTTCGGCTACCTGAACCAGGCTGCGGCCATGTACGAGTCGCGCTACGCCAGCCGCGAGGACATCGACGCGGCGATGCGGATGGGCTGCGGGCTGCCGATGGGGCCGCTGGCCCTGCTCGACCTCATCGGGGTCGACACCGCGCGGACCGTGCTGGAGGCGATGTACGCGGCCTCCGGGGACCGGCTGCACGCCCCGGCGCCGGTGCTGCGGCAGTTGAGCGACGCCGGGCTGACCGGCCGCAAGGCCGGCCGCGGCTTCTACAGCTACGCGGAGCCGGGCAGCGCGACGGTCGTCCCGGACGCCCTGACGCCGGACTCCTCGGCCGCGGGTGCGGCCGCCCGCCCGGTGGACTCCGTCGGCGTGGCCGGCTCGGGCACCATGGCGAGCGGCATCGCGGAGGTCTTCGCCAAGGCCGGCTTCCCCACGGTGCTGGCGGCGCGCAGCGTGGAGAAGGCACAGGCGGCCAAGGAGCGGATCGCGGCGTCGCTGGCCCGTTCGGTGAAGAAGGGCCGACTGGATCAGGACGCGGCGGACCAGGTGCTGGCCCGCGTCACGCCCGCCGGGTCGCTTGAGGCGCTGGACCGGGCCGACCTGGTGGTGGAGGCCGTCGCCGAGAACCTGGCCGTCAAGCAGGAGCTGTTCGCGCGGCTCGACGCGATCTGCAAGCCGGGGGCGGTGCTCGCCACGACCACCTCCTCGCTGCCGGTCGTCGCCTGCGCGCGGGCGACCTCACGTCCGCAGGACGTGATCGGCATGCACTTCTTCAACCCGGCCACCGCGATGAAGCTGGTCGAGGTGGTGCGCACCGTGCTGACGTCCGACGAGGCGCACAGCACCGTGCGCGAGGTGTGCGCCGCGCTGCGCAAGCACCCGGTGGACTGCGGGGACCGGGCGGGCTTCATCGTGAACGCGCTGCTGTTCCCGTACCTGAACAACGCGGTGAAGATGGTGCAGGAGCACTACGCCTCGCCGGACGACATCGACGCGGCGATGCGGCTGGGCGGCGGTTACCCGATGGGCCCCTTCGAGCTGCTGGACGTGGTGGGCCTGGACGTGTCACTGGCCATCGAGCAGGTGCTGCACCGGGAGTTCCGTGATCCGGGGCTGGCCCCCGCGCCGCTGCTGGAACACCTGGTGGCCGCCGGCTGCCTGGGCCGCAAGACCGGGCGCGGCTTCCGCGAGTACGCCGGGCGGTGACGGCGCCCTCCGGTGCGCCGGAGCCGCACACGCCGCGCGAAGTGGGCTGGGGCGGGCTGCTCGACCCGGTCGGGAGCAGCCCGCACCAGCCGCAGGTCACACCGTGTAACGTTCACCACATGCCGGAGTCCGCAAAGCCGTCCCGTTCCACCGCCGCCTCGTCCCAGCGGCTGAAGATGCGCAGAGAGTTGGCGGCGGCGGCCATGGAACTGTTCGCGACGAAGGGTTACGAGGCGACCACGGTCGACGAGATCGCGGCTGCCGCGGGCGTGGCCCGCCGCACCTTCTTCCGGCACTTCCGGTCCAAGGAGGAGGCGATCTTCCCGGACCACGACGACACACTGGTGCGCGCCCAGGCGGTGCTGGAGGCGGCCCCGGCGCACGAGCATCCGCTGGACACGATCTGCCGTGGCATCAAGGAGGTCATGCGGATGTACGCGGCCTCCCCCAAGGGCAGCGTGGCCCGCTACCGGCTGACCCGTGACGTGCCGGCCCTGCGGGAGGCGGAGATCGCCTCGGTCGCCCGCTACGAGCGGCTGTTCACCCGCTACCTGCTGGGGCACTTCGACGAGGCGGCGCAGCGCGACGGCGGAGAGGACTTCAACGAGCCGCTGCTGGCGGAGGTGGCCGCCTCGGCGGTCGTCACGGCGCACAACCACGTACTGCGCCGCTGGCTGCGCAGCAACGCCGTCGGCGACGTGGAGGCGCAGCTCGACCATGCCTTCGCGATCGTGCGCCGGACGTTCGGCACCGGCTTCGCCGCCGACAAGGTCGCGGCACCGCCCGGCCCGGCACAGCCGGCGACGACGGCGCGGGAGGGCGAGGTGCTGGTCACGGTGGCCCGCACGGACGCCCCGCTGGACCAGATCATGACCTCCATCCAGGAGGCGCTGCGCACGCGCTGACCAGCTCTTTTTCGCACATGAGCGGCGGCGGCCGCCCCCGTGC
>DASSBO010000513.1:0-6423 GCA_035698655.1 Streptomyces sp. | reverse complement strand
CGGTCGCGGAAGCGGCGCCGGTGGCGCCCCGGCGGCTGCCTGGACGACGCCGGGCCCGCGCCGAGAGAGCCGCCGCACGTGTTCTCCCCGGCGGCGGCGCTGACCAGGTGCTGCAGGGTGTCCAGGTCGAGTTCGTCGGGGTCGGCCACCAGCGCGTCGTGGGCGATACCGAGCAGTTCGGACCGCTCGCCGTGCGTGCCGCCGTCCAGGGCCAGCACGGTGGCGCCGGCCCGGCGGGCGTCCTGGACCCGCTCCAGCAGCTGCGCGCCCGGTTGCCGCGGCGTCACCACCAGCAGCGTCTCCCGCCGGCCGGCGGCCTCCAGCCGGCCCAGTCCGACGGCCAGGTGCGCCGGCGCGGAGTGCGGCACGCGGTGGCGCACCAGGGTGGGGGAGAGCTCGGGCAGGCCCGACCAGGCGGCCTCGTCGTCGAGATGCGCGGCCAGGTGCCAGGGCTCGTACTCGTCGGTGCCCACCAGCAGCAGCCCGCCGCCGCGCGGCGCGACCGAGGCGCGCAGCCCGCCGGCGAACCGCCGGGTGGCCGGCAGCCACTCGGTTCCGGCGAGGACCTCGCGCAGCAGTGCGACCCGTACGGCGTCCATGCCCGGCATCCTGGCCCACCGCGCCGGCGCTTCACCCGGATCCGCGCCTCCTCTCACCCGAACGTGCGATTCCGGGGCCGTTCCCGACCGGTCCTCCGCGGGAAGTGATCACCTTCACTACCCGCCGGTAGGGCGGAGTGCGGCGCAGGCTGGCAGGATCAGGACATGACTTCTCCCGCTGCACCCAAGAAGGACCCCTGGGACCTCCCCGACGTGACCGGCCTCACCGTCGGCGTGCTCGGCGGCACCGGCGACCAGGGCCGCGGCCTCGCCTACCGGCTGGCGCGCTCCGGCCAGCAGGTGATCGTCGGCTCGCGCGCCGAAGAGCGCGCCCGGCAGGCGGCCGGGGAACTGGGACTGGGTGTCGAGGGTGCCGACAACGCCGAGTGCGCGCGGCGCTCCGACGTCGTCATCGTGGCCGTGCCCTGGGAGGGGCACCGGCCCACCCTGGAGGCGCTCCGCGAGGAGCTGCGCGGCAAGCTCGTCGTCGACTGCGTCAACCCGCTGGGCTTCGACAAGAAGGGCGCCTACGCCCTGACCCCCGAAGAGGGCAGCGCCGCGCAGCAGGCCGCCGAACTGCTGCCGGACTCCCGCGTGACCGCCGCCTTCCACCACCTGTCGGCCGTGCTGCTCTCCGACGAGACGATCGAGGAGATCCCCACGGACGTCATGGTCCTCGGCGAGGTCCGCGCCGACTGCGAGATCGTGCAGGCCCTGGCGAACCGGATCCCCGGTATGCGCGGCGTCTTCGCCGGCCGGCTGCGCAACGCCCACCAGGTCGAGTCGCTGGTGGCCAACCTCGTTTCGGTCAACCGGCGCTACAAGGCCCACGCGGGCGTGCGGCTGACCGACATCTGAAGCGGCGACGGCATGGGGGAGAATGGCCCGGACGCACCACGACCACCCGCCCACTGGAGCCGCACCCCCATGTCCGCCCCCACCTCGCCCCGGCCCTCCCGCTTCCCGCGCGGCATCCTGCTGTACAGCACGCTCGTGTCCCTGCTGGCCCTCGCGGCCGCCGTGGTCTCCTTCGTCAAGGGCAGCTGGCTGCTGGGCGTGGTGTGGCTGGTGCTGGCCACACTGGCGTCCAACATGGCCTGGTTCCAGGCCCGCCGCGCCCGCGCCGAACGCGAAGACGCCGGCTCCTGAGGTCCGGGTCCGGCGGCCCTCACGACCCCAGCGGGAACCAGCCGAACGTCGGTCCCGTCGGTTCCCCCTGCCAGAAGCGGAAGTACTGCTGGCCGTAGAACGTCTCCCCGGCCGAGACGCCCAGCGCCCGCATCACCGCGTCGATCCAGTCCCAGAAGACCGCGTTGACCTCCGGGATCCACAGGATGCCGAAGACGATCAGCAGGCCGAACGGCGCGAAGGGCGCCGCCTGGCGCCGGGCGGCGGGGGAGAGCCACGGCTCCAGCACGCCGTAGCCGTCCAGACCCGGTACCGGCAGGAAGTTCAAGATCGCCGCCGTCACCTGCAGCATCGCCAGGAACGCCACCGCGCAGCGGAACGCCACCGGCATGCCGTCCGCCGCGCCCAGCCACCAGGGCGCGGTCAGCAGCAGGGCCAGCACCAGGTTCGTCAGCGGCCCGACGGCCGAGATCACGCTGTGCCGCCAGCGGCCCCGGATCCGCCCCCGCTCCACGTACACCGCGCCGCCCGGCAGCCCGATTCCGCCCATGATCACGAACAGCACCGGCAGCACGATGCTCAGCAGCGCATGCGTGTACTTCAGCGGGTTCAGCGACAGGTAGCCCTTCGCCGGGATCGACAGGTCGCCGCTGTGCAGCGCGCTGCGCGCGTGCGCGTACTCGTGCAGGCACAGCGAGACGATCCAGCCCGCGACGACGAACAGGAACACCGCGAGGCCCGTGACGTGGGAGAACCCCGACCACACGGCCCAGCCGGAGACGACCGTCAGCGCCACCAGCCCGAGGAAGACGGGACTGACGCGGCTGAGTTCACGGTGCACGGCTGCGGCTGAGGTCATGGCCCCAGACCGTACTCGGAGGTCGTCCGCGAGTGCGACCTGGCACGATGAACAGGTGCGCTACCGCTACCGCGTTCTGGGGACCACACAGGCACTCGCCGAGGACGGGGCGCCCGCGCCCGTCTCCGGAGCCCGGCTGCGGGCGCTGCTGACCACGCTCGCCCTGCACGCCGGGCACACCGTGCGCCCGGGCGAGCTGGCCGCGCAGGTGTGGGACGGTGACCCGCCCGCGGACGAGACGGCCGCCGTCCAGGCACTGGTCGGGCGACTGCGGCGGGCGCTCGGCCACGACGCGGTCGTCTCCGCCGACGGCGGCTACCGGCTGGCCGCCGACCGCGACGACGTCGACCTGCACCGCTTCGAGCGGCTGACCGGCGAGGGCACCCGTGCCCTCGCCGACGGCGACGCCGTCAAGGCCGCCGCGCTCCTCGACGACGCCCTGGCCCTGTGGCACGGCCCCGCCCTCGCGGATCTGCCCGACGGCGGCGGCGCACGGGCCGTCCGGGCCCAGGCCCGCCACCTCGACGCCCGGCGGGCCAGACTCGCCGCCGACCTGTCCCTCGGCCGGGCCGCCGGCGCGCTCCCCGCGCTCGGCGAGCTGGCCGCCGAGCATCCCCTCGACGAACCGCTGCAGGCGCTGCGGCTGCGTGCCTTGCGCGACGCCGGGCGGGCCGCCGAGGCACTCGCCGGCTATGAAGAGGTGCGGGCCGCCCTCGCCGACGCGCTCGGCACCGACCCCGGCCCGGAGCTGCGCGCGCTGCACGCCGAACTGCTGCACGGCGAACCCGCGCCCGCCCCCGGCCACGCCCCGGCTCCGCCACCCGGATCCGCCACGCAGGACACCGCACCCCGCCGCGGCAACCTGCGCGCCCGGCTCACCTCCTTCATCGGGCGCGAGTCGGACCTGCGGCTGCTGCGCCGCGACCTCGAGGCCGCCCGCCTGGTGACGCTCCTGGGCCCCGGCGGCTCCGGCAAGACCCGGCTGTCCCTGGAGGCCGCCGAGGTCGCCGCCGCGGACTGGCCCGACGGCGTGTGGGTCGCCGAGCTGGCGCCGGTGCGCGATCCGGCGACCGTCGCCGAGACGGTGCTCACCGCGGTCGGCGCCCGCCAGACCGTGCTGCGCGGCACCACCGCCGAGGGGCTGCGTGCCGCCGCCGACTCCGCGCGCGACGCGCTCGCCCAGCTGACCGAGCACTGCGGCAACCGCCGCATGCTGCTCGTCCTGGACAACTGCGAGCACGTGGTCGCGGCCGCCGCCGGCCTGGCCGAGGCGCTGCTCGTGCAGTGCCCGAACGTGACGGTGCTGGCCACCAGCCGGGAACGGCTCGGCGTGCCCGGCGAACGGCTGCGCCCCGTCGAGCCGCTGCCCGGCCCCACCGCGCTGCGGCTGTTCGCCGACCGCGGCGCGTCGGCCCGTCCCGGCTTCGACGTCGAGGAGGACGCGGCCGCCTGCGCGGAGATCTGCCGCCGGCTCGACGGTCTTCCGCTGGCCATCGAACTGGCCGCCGCCCGGCTGCGCGCCCTGACGCCCCGCGCCATCGCTGACCGGCTGGATGACCGCTTCCGGCTGCTGACCGGCGGCAGCCGCACGGTGCTGCCCCGCCAGCAGACGCTCCGCGCCGTCGTCGACTGGTCCTGGGACCTGCTGACACCGGCCGAACGTGCGGTCCTGCGCCGCCTGTCGGTCTTCTCCGGCGGCTGCGCACTGGAGGAGGCCGAGCAGGTCTGCGCCGGCACGGAGGCGGCGCAGCCGCATGTCGGAGCGGCGGACGTCGCGGCCGTGCTGGCCGCGCTCGTCGACAAGTCACTCGTCCTGGCCGCCCCCGCACCCGCCGGCGACGGCCGGATGCGGTACCGGCTGCTGGAGACCGTCGCCGAGTACGCCGCGGAGCGCCTCGCCGAGGCGGGCGAAGCGGACGCCGTCGCCCACCGGCACCTGGTCGCCTACCGCGAACTCGCCCGGACCACCGACGACCTGCTGCACGGCCCCGAGCAGGTCCGCCACCTGGACCGGCTGGAGAGCGACCACGACAACATCCGCACCGCGCTGCGCCGGGCCGTCGAGACCGGCGACGAGCACGAGGCGCTGTGCCTGGTGCACGCCATGGGCTGGTTCTGGCAGATCCGCAACCACCGCACCGACGCCCGCAGCTGGGCCGAGGCGGCCGCCGCGCTCGGTCCCGACCCGTTCGCCCCGCCCGTCACCCCCGCTCCGCCGGTGCCCCGCCGCTGCACCGACACGCCGCCGCCGATGGACGAGGAGCTGCTGCAGGAGGCGCGCCGAGGGGCGCGGCTGATGACGTTCACCGGCGACGACAGCGGCTGGACCCGGGACGACCGTGACCCGGCGCTGCAGCAGCAACTGGAGGGCATCATGGCTGCTTACGCGGAGCCCGGGCTGCCCCAGACCTGCCGGCTGCCGGGCCTGATGTGGTTCCTGGCGCCCATGATGCTCGGCCGGTTCGACGTGCTGACCGAGGTGATCGACCGGACCGTCGAGGCCTGCCGCGCGCACGGCTACGACTGGGAACTGGGCATGGCGCTCCAGCTGCGCGCCAAGGTCGGCAACGACGTCGCCGGGACGATGGACCGCGCCGCCGCCGACGCCGACGAGGCGCTGGAGGTCTTCACCCGGCTCGGCGACGCCTGGGGCATCGCCGAGGCGCTGGCCGGGCGCGGCGAGGCCCGCGAGGTGCGCGGCGCCTACGCCGAGGCGGCCGAGGACTACCGGCGGGCCGTCGACCACGCGCTCGGGCTGCGCGCCCACAGCCAGGTGCCGATCCTCAAGACGCGGCTGGGCAGCGTCCTGCTGGAGACCGGCGACCCGGACGACGAGGCCGAGGGCGACCGGCTGCTGCGCGAGGCCGTCGCGGAGACCGAAGCGGTGGGGGACCGGCCCGACTTCGCCAAGCTGCAGTACGCGCTGCGGCTGGGCCGGCAGGGCCGCGTCCAGGAGGCACGGGAGATGCTGCAGCCGATGGCGACCGACTCCGCCGGCCGCGGACCGCAGCTCTTCACGGGCATGGTGGAGAGCCTGCTGGCCTGGCTGCACGTCGAGGAGGGCGCCTACCGCACGGGGCTGGAGATGCTGCGCGGTGCGCTGCCGAAGCTGACCGACCCGATGGCGCAGCTGGTGGCTCCCACCCTGCTGTACGGCCAGTTCCTCACCGCTGCTTGGGCACTGGCCGGCCTGGGACGGGCGGCGGACGCCGTCCGCCTGGTGGGCGCCTTCGACACGGCGATCCGCACCAGGGTGCACAGCCACGACTGCGCCAACGCGACCGAACGCCACCTGCGGGAGCAGGCGCTGGCGGCGGTACGGGCCGCCGGCCTGGCCGAAGCCGAGCACGAGCGGGCGTACGCCGAGGGCGGCGGCCTCTCCGTGGAGGAGGCCGCCGCCCTGCTGGGACGCGACACCGACTGAGCGCGGTGGCCTGCGTCAGGTCTTGCTGCGGAACTTGCTGATGGCCAGCGGCGCCGTGACCGCCGTCAGCCCGATGGACCACACCAGCGTCCAGAACACCGGAGAGGCGACCGCGCCTGTGCCGTTCATCAGCCCGCGCGCCGCGTCGGCGACGTGGGTGAGCGGGTTGACGTCGGTGAAGGCCTGCAGCCAGCCCGGCATCGTGTCGGGCGAGACGAACACCGAGGAGCCGAACTGCAGCGGCATGATCACCAGGAAGGAGACGCCCTGCACGGCCTGCGCGGTCTTCATCGTCAGCCCCAGCAGCATGAAGATCCACACCAGCGAGGCGCCGAACAGCGCCGTGACCCCGACGGCGGCCACCAGACCGGCCCAGCTGCCCGTCAGGTCGTAGCCGACGCAGAAGCCGACGA
>DASSBO010000512.1:0-7425 GCA_035698655.1 Streptomyces sp. | reverse complement strand
TCTCCCGGCTCGCCGCCCGCTGACCCGAGCCGCACCGGAGCACGCTCCGGACCTGACGGACGGCGGTCACGCCGCCCGTCAGGTCCAGCCGGCGAACTCCAGCAGCGCCTCGCCGTCCTGCCGGGCGCCGCGCAGCAGGTGCCGCACGCCCGACTCGACGGCCCGGTACACCGTCCAGCCGCGCAGCCGGTCCCGGTCGACGTCGAGCGAGTCGGCCAGCGAGCCGATGCGGCGGCGGGTTGCGGCCGGCGCACCGGCCGAGGCCATCAGGTCGTGCAGCCGGTCGCGGGCCAGCCGCCCGAGGTCGTAGGCGCGCTCACCCACCAGCGGCTCCGGACCGACCGCCAGCCAGGGCGCCCGTTCCGCGTCCGCCGACAGCACGGCGCCCTGCCGGAAGTCTCCGTGCAGCATCACCTGTTCGGGCGGGTCGGCCAGCAGACCGTCGCGCAGCTCCAGCGCCTCGTCCACCAGCGGTTGCACCGCCGCCGGCGCCTGCGCGCGCAGCAGCGCGCCCTCGTCGGCGGTGTGCGCGGCGACGGTCGCGAAGTCGTGCGGCTGCGGCGGCGTGACCCACAGCCGCCGCACGGCCGACGCGGCCTCCAGCATGGCCTTCGTCTCCGGCAGGGAGCGCAGCGAGACCTCGCCGTGCAGCCGTTCGAGCAGCAGCGCGCCGTCCGCCTCGTCGGCACGCAGCAGCCGCACCGCGCCCCAGCCGTCCCACAGCGTCAGCGCGGCGGCCTCGTGTGCGGCCGAGCGGTGCGGGGCGAGCAGCTTGAGCGCCGCCGGCGTCCCGTCCGGCTGCCGCACCAGCACGACCAGGCCGGTGCGGCCGCCCGGCGCGACGACGCGTTCGGCCGTCAGCTCCCAGCGCCGCAGCACGGTGGCCAGCAGGTCCGGCAGCGCCTCGAGCCACTCGGCCGCCGCGCCGCCGTCGGGGTGGGCGCGCAGGGACTTGACCAGACGGTGAGGCGGGTCGAGAGGCAGGACGGGGGACATGCGTGCCTTCCGCGTGGTCGGGGGCGTGCGTCAGTGGTCGCCGGGCGTCTGCTGCGGGCTGCCCGACGGGCTGGGGGCCGCCGGGACCGCCCGTTCGGCGAGCCCAGGGAAGGCTACGCCGCCGCCACGCCAGCCCGACGCGCGGAGGGCGGCTTCCCGCAGGGCCGCTGCGGCGTCCCCTCGTCGCGTGCCCTCCGTCGCCCGCACCAGGTCGGCGTAGACGCCGGCCACGCGCTGCTCCAGTTCGGTCGCCAGCCGGACGGCGGCGTCGGAGTCGGGCACCGCGAAGGGCAGCGTGTAGGCGGCTGCGGCGGGCTGCGGTGTGCCGCCCAGGTCGCGGATGACGCGCCGCAGGTGGTCCCGGCGGGCGCGGTGGCCGTCGTAGGCGGAGCGCGCCTCGTCCTGCCGGTCGTCCGCGATGCGGCCGCCGACGACGCCGTAGCCGTACACGGCGGCGTGCTCGGCGGCCAGTGCGGCCTGGAGGGCGGTCAGCTCCGGCGTCGTCATGCGGCACGCTCCTTCAGCAGCCGCACGTGCACGGTGCCGGAGGCGGCGACCGAGGCCAGCAGCCGGGCGAGTTCCGGCGGTGCGTCGGCCAGCGCCTGCGTGCGGGTGTCGGCGGTACGCGACTCGGCGTCGGCCAGGGCGGTCAGCGCGGCCCCGGGGTCCGGGGGCACGGCGATCCGGTTGCCGCCGCCGCGCGTGGCGGCGTTCTTACGACTTTTCCCGCGGAACGCCTTGAGGTGCGCGGCGACGTGCCGGCGCAGGGGCTCCAGGTCCGCGGCCAGGTCGGGGTGCGCCGCGGCCGTGCTCTCGTAGCGGGCGAGGAGCACCTCGCTGTCGCGCGCGGCGTCTTCCCGCAGGGTGCGTCCGGCGCGGGCACGCTTGCGGTCGGCTGCCGGGCCGTCGCTCGAACAGCCGGCGAGCGCGGCCGCGGACCCGACCGCGCCTGCCGCTCCGACCAGCAAGGACCGTCTGCGGGGCCCCGGGGCGGCCCGCTTCGGGGTGAGCGGCATCGTGCACTCCCTGAGCAGTGGTGCGAATGAGCGAGTGGGTGCGGCGCGGGTCGCCGGGCGCGCGGAACGGCCGCGATCCGCGCGTGATCACGCCAGGTGAGAGTACCCGGGCCGCCGGCGGCGGCTCCGCCGGGGCGCTGACGGCGCGCCAGTGGGCGCACTCGGGCGGCGCAAGCGCCCCCACACCCGGGCGCGCGACGGAAAGTTCACCACCGCCTCTCCCCGCCCGGTCGGAACGGGCCGCCGCAGGCGATAGGCTGTGCCACGAGACGCGACCCCCTACAACAGCACACGCGGCCGAGGAGTCACCCGGATGAGCACCACCCAGAGCGAGAGGCTGCGCGGACTGCTGGAACCGCTTGTCGGCGCCAGGGGGCTCGACCTCGAGGACGTCGAGGTCACCCCCGCGGGGAAGCGGCGGGTGCTCCGCGTCGTCGTCGACTCCGACGCGGGAGTGGAACTCGACGCCTGCGCCGAGCTGAGCAGGGCGATGTCGCAGACGCTCGACGAGAGCGACGTGATGGGCGGCGCCCCGTACGTGCTCGAGGTGACCTCGCCCGGCACCGACCGCCCGCTGACCGAGCAGCGGCACTACCGCCGCGCCGTCGGCCGGCTGATCAAGGCGCAGCTGCACGAGGGCGGCGAGCTGGTCGCCCGCATCGTCGCGGTCGACGACTCGGGGCTGGACCTCGAGGTGCCCGGGGTGAAGGGCCGCAAGCCCACCTCGCGGCGCGTCGCCTTCGAGGAGATCGCCAAGGCCCGCGTCGAGGTCGAGTTCAACCGCAAGGCCGCTGAAAGCCACCAGGAGGCGTAGTCGTGGACATCGACATGAGTGCCCTGCGGGGACTGGTACGGGAGAAGGAGATCTCCTTCGACCTGCTCGTGGAGGCGATCGAGTCCGCACTGCTCATCGCCTACCACCGCACCGAGGGCAGCCGCCGGGACGCCCGCGTGCATCTCGACCGCAACAGCGGACACGTGACCGTGTGGGCGAGGGAGAGCGCCGACGAGGTCGCCGAGGGCGCGGAGCCCCGCGAGTTCGACGACACCCCCACCGGCTTCGGACGGATCGCCGCCACGACCGCGAAGCAGGTCATCCTGCAGCGGCTGCGCGACGCCGAGGAGGAGGTCACCTTCGGCGAGTACGCCGGCCGGGAGGGCGACATCGTGACCGGCGTCGTCCAGCAGGGCAAGGACCCGCGCAGCATCCTGGTCGACATCGGCAGGCTCGAGGCGATCCTGCCGCCGCAGGAGCAGGTCCCCGGCGAGGACTACGGGCACGGCACCCGGCTGCGCACCTACGTGGTGCGGGTGGCCAAGGGAGTGCGCGGGCCGTCCGTGACGCTGTCGCGCACCCACCCCAACCTGGTCAGGAAGCTCTTCGAACTCGAGGTGCCGGAGATCGCCGACGGCTCGGTCGAGATCGCCGCGATCGCCCGCGAGGCCGGCCACCGCACGAAGATCGCCGTCCGGTCGACCCGGAACGGCCTGAACGCCAAGGGCGCCTGCATCGGCCCGATGGGCGGCCGGGTGCGCAACGTCATGGCCGAGCTGCACGGCGAGAAGATCGACATCGTCGACTGGTCGGAGGACCCGGCGGAGCTGGTCGCCAACGCGCTGTCACCGGCCCGGGTCGCTCAGGTCGAGATCGTCGACCTGGCCGCCCGCTCCGCACGGGTGACCGTGCCCGACTACCAGCTGTCACTGGCCATCGGCAAGGAGGGGCAGAACGCCCGGCTGGCGGCGCGGCTGACCGGCTGGCGCATCGACATCCGCCCCGACACCGCCCCCGCGGACGCCGCCCCCGAGGCCTCCGAGGCCGGCCGGCCCTAGACGGGCCCGGCCGCGCACCGCGGCCACGACGGGCGACGACGGCGGACGAGGGCGGGACGAGCGCGGGACGAGCGCGGGACGAGCGCGCACCCACCCCGTGGACGGGGCGAAGGGGCGCGGGGAGGTAGACTGGGAAGGTGTCTGGCCGGACACGTGGCCACGCATGTCCTGAGCGGACCTGTGTGGGATGCCGGGAGCGCGCTGCGAAGACCGACCTGCTGCGTGTGGTGTCGGACGACGGGCGATGCGTTCCCGATCTTCGCGGTACGCTGCCCGGCCGGGGTGCTTATGTGCACCCTGTACAGACCTGTGTCGATCTGGCGGTCCGCCGCCGGGCGTTCCAGCGGGCCCTCCGGGTCCCCGGGCCGCTCGACGCCGCTGCACTGCGGGCGATCGGCGGATCAGCACAGGAGTGACCGCAAGACAGCTCGCACGGAACCCCGTGGGAGTTCAGGTACCTCGCGAGTCGGAAGTAGGTCGAGATTGCGATGAGCACTCGATGAGTACGCGATGAGTACGCCCATGCACAAGTAGCGAAGGTCCGGCGGACACCCACCCCGGACCGTTGAAGGAGCGATGTGGCTAAGGTCCGGGTATACGAGCTCGCCAAGGAGCTTGGAGTCGAGAGCAAGGTCGTCATGGCCAAGCTCCAAGAACTTGGTGAATTCGTCCGTTCGGCGTCCTCCACGATCGAGGCGCCGGTCGTACGCAAACTGACGGACTCCCTGGAGTCCGGTGGCGCAGGCGGCACGAAGAAGTCGGCCGCGAAGCCCGCTGCGCCCAAGAAGCCCGCGGCGCGTCCCGCCGCGCCCAAGCCGGGAGAGAGCGCCGCGCCCAAGCCGGGTGCGCCCAAGCCGGGCGCCCCGAAGCCGGGCCAGGCGACCCCCCGTCCCGCCGCCGAGTCCCCCAAGCCGGGCGGCGGCGCAGCACCCAAGCCGGGCCCGCAGGCCCCGGCGCCCAAGCCGGCCCCGGCGCAGCCCGCCTCGCCGGCCAAGCCCGAGTTCACCGCGCCGCCCACCCCGGGTCCGCGTCCCGCGCCGAAGCCGGGTGCGCCCAAGCCGGGTGCGCCGAAGCCGGGCCAGGGCGCACGTCCCGGCCCCAAGCCGGGCGGTGGCCGCAGCGGCCCGCGTCCGGGCAACAACCCCTTCACCTCCGGTGGCTCGACCGGCATGGGACGCCCGCAGGGACCGCGTCCCGGCGGCGCCCCGAAGCCGGGCGGCGGCCGTCCCGGCGGGCCCGGTCAGGGCCAGGGCGGTCCGCGTCCGCAGGCTCCCGGCGGCGGTCGTCCGACGCCGGGCAACATGCCGCGCCCGCAGGGCGGCGGCCAGGGCGGCCCGCGCCCCGGCGGCGGTAACCGGCCGAACCCGGGCATGATGCCGCAGCGTCCGGCTGCCGGTCCGCGCAGCGGCCCGGGCCGTGGCGGTCCCGGCGGCGGCGGTCGTCCCGGCGGCGGTGGCCGTCCGGGCTTCGGCGGTCGTCCCGGCGGTGGTGGCGGCGGCGGTCGTCCCGGCTTCGGCGGTCGTCCCGGCGGCGGTGGCCGTCCGGGCTTCGGCGGTCGTCCGGGCGGACCGGGTGGCCGCGGCGGCACGCAGGGCGCCTTCGGCCGTCCCGGCGGGCCGGCGCGTCGTGGCCGCAAGTCGAAGCGGCAGCGTCGCCAGGAGTACGAGCAGATGCAGGCGCCGTCGGTCGGCGGCGTGATGCTGCCGCGCGGCAAGGGCGAGACCGTCCGGCTCTCGCGCGGTGCCTCGCTCACCGACTTCGCGGAGAAGATCAACGCCAACCCGGCGTCGCTGGTCCAGGTCATGTTCAACCTGGGCGAGATGGTCACCGCCACGCAGTCGGTCACCGACGAGACGCTGCACCTCCTCGGCGAGGAGATGAACTACGTCGTCCAGATCGTCAGCCCGGAGGAGGAGGACCGCGAGCTGCTCGAGTCCTTCGACATCGAGTTCGGCGAGGACGAGGGCGGCGAGCAGGCGCTCATGCCGCGCCCGCCGGTGGTCACCGTCATGGGTCACGTCGACCACGGCAAGACCCGCCTGCTGGACGCGGTCCGCAAGACCAACGTCATCGCGGGCGAGGCCGGCGGCATCACCCAGCACATCGGTGCCTACCAGGCGGCGACGGAGGTCAACGGCGAAGAGCGCCGCATCACCTTCATCGACACCCCGGGTCACGAGGCGTTCACCGCCATGCGTGCCCGCGGTGCCAAGTCCACCGACATCGCGATCCTCGTGGTCGCGGCCAACGACGGCGTGATGCCGCAGACGATCGAGGCGCTCAACCACGCCAAGGCCGCCGAGGTGCCGATCGTGGTCGCGGTCAACAAGATCGACGTCGAGGGTGCGGACCCGACGAAGGTGCGCGGCCAGCTCACCGAGTACGGGCTGGTGGCCGAGGAGTACGGCGGCGACACGATGTTCGTCGACATCTCCGCCAAGCAGGGCGAGAACATCGACTCCCTGCTGGAGGCCGTCGTCCTCACCGCGGACGCCGCCCTCGACCTGCGGGCCAACCCCGAGCAGCAGGCCCAGGGCATCGCCATCGAGGCCCACCTCGACCGCGGCCGCGGCGCCGTGGCCACGGTCCTCGTGCAGCGCGGCACCCTGCGGGTCGGCGACACCATGGTCGTGGGCGACGCCTACGGCCGGGTCCGCGCGATGCTCGACGACAAGGGCGAGAACATCAAGGAGGCGGGTCCCTCGACCCCCGCCCTGGTGCTCGGTCTGACCAACGTGCCGGGTGCGGGCGACAACTTCCTCGTCGTCGAGGAGGACCGCACCGCCCGGCAGATCGCCGAGAAGCGTGCCGCCCGCGAGCGGAACGCGGCCTTCGCCAAGCGCACCCGCCGGGTGTCCCTGGAGGACCTGGACAAGGTGCTCAAGGCCGGCCAGGTGGAGCAGCTCAACCTCATCATCAAGGGCGACGCGTCCGGTTCGGTCGAGGCCCTGGAGTCCTCGCTGCTCCAGCTCGACGTCGGCGAAGAGGTCGACCTGCGCATCCTGCACCGGGGCGTGGGTGCGGTCACCGAGACCGACATCGACCTGGCGACCGGCTCCGACGCCATCGTCATCGGCTTCAACGTCCGCGCCGAGGGGCGCGCGACGCAGCTGGCCGAGCGCGAGGGCGTGGACGTCCGCTACTACTCGGTGATCTACCAGGTCATCGAGGAGATCGAGGCGGCCCTGAAGGGCATGCTCAAGCCGGAGTACGAGGAGGTCGAGCTCGGCACGGCGGAGATCCGCGAGATCTTCCGCTCCTCCAAGCTCGGCAACATCGCGGGTGTCCTCGTCCGCACCGGCGAGGTCAAGCGGAACACGAAGGCGCGGCTGCTGCGCGACGGCAAGGTCGTCGCGGAGAACCTCAACATCGTGGGTCTGCGCCGCTTCAAGGACGACGTCACCGAGATCCGGGACGGCTTCGAGGGTGGTATCAACCTCGGCAGCTACAACGACATCAAGGTCGACGACGTCATCGCCACCTACGAGATGCGCGAGAAGCCGCGCGTCTGACGGGGTGACGTACGGGCCTGTCCGGTGGGTCTTTGAGGATCAGCCCGCGTCGTCCGGCGCGTGCGATC
>DASSBO010000511.1:0-4052 GCA_035698655.1 Streptomyces sp. | reverse complement strand
TGCGGTCGTCACCGGCGCAGGCCACCCCGGTGAACAGCCAGCCCACGGGCAGCGGCCACGGCATCCACACCGGCACCCGGGTGCGGCCGACGACGACGCCGAGCGCCTCGACGCTGGGCGGGACGACGGGCTGCAAGGGATGCACGGATCCGTGCACCTCGCACTGCCAGGTGTCGGCGAAGAGGCCGGGCGCGCGCACCCTGCCTCCGCATTTCGGACAACTGGGTTCGCCCCTCATGAGGACCAACGGTCCTCCGGGCCGGGCCGACCGTCAAGGACGATCACCCGGCCGGAGGGTTTAGCTGTAACTTGCATTAATTAGCATAGCTAACTTATCCTGTTGGACGTCATGCAGGAGACGTGCGAAAGGCAGACACCATCCATGCCCGGCCAGCACAGGCGATCCCAGCGTTCCGACCCGTTCGACGAGGGCGGGGGCGGCATCCTCCGCCAGCCGAAGGCCGTCTGGGCGACGGCAGGCGCGGCGGTCGTCGCCTTCATGGGCATCGGCCTCGTCGACCCGATCCTTCCGTCCATAGCCAAGGGGCTGCAGGCGACGCCCAGCCAGGTCTCGCTGCTGTTCACCTCCTACTTCCTGATCACGGCAGTGGCGATGCTCGTCACGGGCTTCGTCTCCAGCCGCATCGGCGGCCGTAAGACGCTGCTCGCCGGTCTCGCGCTCGTCGTGGTCTTCGCGGCGCTGTCCGGCCTCTCGGGCTCGGTCGGCGAGCTCGTCGGCTTCCGCGCCGGATGGGGGCTGGGCAACGCGCTGTTCGTGTCCACGTCCCTGGCGGTGATCGTGGGAGCAGCCTCGGGCGGCAGCGCGGCGGCGATCCTGCTCTACGAGTCGGCGCTCGGCCTCGGCATGGCCTGCGGTCCGCTGGTGGGAGCGGTGCTCGGCAACATGAGCTGGCGGTTCCCGTTCTTCGGCACCGCGATCCTGATGGCCGTCGGCTTCCTCGCCATCACCGCGTTCCTCAAGGAACAGCCCAGGCCGGCCCGCAAGACGGGCCTGCTCGACCCGATCCGGGCGCTCGGACACGGCGGGCTCGCCTCCACGGCGGCCTCCGCGTTCTTCTACAACTACGCGTTCTTCACCGTGCTGGCGTTCACGCCCTTCGTACTGGACATGACGCCGTACCGGTCCGGCGCGGTCTTCTTTGGCTGGGGACTGCTGCTCGCCGTCTTCTCGGTGCTGGTGGCCCCGCGGCTGCAGGAACGTTTCGGCTCGCTGAAGGTGCTCGGCGCCTCGCTGGTGCTGCTGGCCGCCGACCTGCTGGTCCTGGGATATGGCGGACACACCGCCGCCATCGTGGGCACCGTCGTCTCCGGCGCGTTCATCGGCGTCAACAACACCGTCTACACGGAGCTGGCGCTCGGCGTCTCGGACGCACCGCGGCCGGTGGCCAGCGCGGGCTACAACTTCGTGCGGTGGTTCGCCGCCGCGGCAGCGCCGTTCCTGGCACCCCGCATCGAGGAGTGGACGAACATCCACCTGCCGTTCGTCGTCGCGGCGCTCGCGGCCCTGGCCGGCGCGGGCATCGTGGCGGCCCGGCGGTCCTCGCTGCGGCTGCGGGCCGAGGAGCTCCAGGAGGAACACCACCGCGAGGACGCGCGAGAGGCGCCCGCGCCGGAGCTCGCCCGCAACTGATCAGTCCAGGCGCACCGCGGCGCGGCGCGGATCGCGGAGGTCCGTGCCGTGCCGCAGCCAGCGCTCCTGCAACTCCTCGGCGCCGCGCGCCCGCTTGAAGGCGGCCTCGTTCTGCGTCATGGGCAGCAGCGGCAGGAAGCGCACGGCCTCCCTGGGCTCCTCGGCCGGCAGGTCCTCGACGAGACCGCCGGGCTCCCCCACCAGCACGGAGGTGAACGGGGCCGACGGCCACAGCGGTTCGCCCGTCTCCAGGGACGCACCCGGCGCCACCACGACGCCCTCGACCTGCGGGGAGGCCGCGAGCACGGCGAGCGGGCGGAGCACCTTGTCGGTGTCGGCGACACCGAGGCGCACGGAGAGCACCAGTTCGGCGCGCGGGCCGCGCTCCGGGTCGGCCACCGCGGCCGTCGGGTCGGTCATCGGCGCGGCCGACATCCCGAGCGTCGCGTACCGGGCGACGTCGCCGTCGACGAATCGGAGCACCTCGATGCGGTCGGTGCCCAGGAAGGTCACCGCCGCCCGGGCGTCGGGCTCGCCCAGCGCGCTGCGCAGCCGGGCTTCGACGAGATCCAGGAGAGCGGCCATGGCAGCAAGAGTAAGGGGCCGGTAAAGAGGCCGCTGTCACGGTGTGCGGCGGCACTGCGCGAGGGCTGCGGGTGGTACCGTTGAGCGCTGGTCAGAGCATGCGAAACGCCCCCTACGGGGGCCGGCCGGAGGAGGTGAGGCTGTCATGGATCCGAGTCGACCGTGCAGTACCAACCGCTCTTCCGCCCGACAGCCGGGTCTCGGGGCCTGAGCCCTTCCTCCCCGACACCGCTGCGGCGAAACCTTCCGCGGTGAGTTTTCTCTCGGCCCTCCGGAAGAGCGTGTGTCCCGCTCGATTCCCACCGTCAGCGCGTGCCGCCACCGTGGGCGCGGGCGGTGCCCGCTGTGTGCATCTCCGGCCCTCGTCGGCCGTGGGTTCCCATGACGGGCAGCGTCGCGACCACCCGGCGGCCCCGGCCCCGCACGAGGAGCCCAGCATGTCGATGATCAAGGACCTGCGCGCCGCCGTCCGCCCCGCCCTGCGCCGGGGCGGCCGCTCGCCCTACCCGTACGCCCCCTCCGGCCCGCACACCGCCAGCGCCGACATCGACTGCGCCGTCTACCGCGACGGCCGGCGCGACGCCGACCGGCTCTCCCCCGCCGAGGCGCTGCGCCGGGTGCGGGCGGCCGACGACGGCGACGGCTTCGTCTGGATCGGCCTGCACGAGCCCACGGAGGAGGAGTTCTCCGGCATCGCGCAGGACTACGGGCTGCACCCGCTGGCCGTCGAGGACGCCGTCCACGCCCACCAGCGCCCCAAGCTCGAGCGGTACGACGACAGCCTGTTCACCGTCTTCAAGACGATCCACTACGTCGAGCACGCCCAGCTGACGTCCACCAGCGAGGTGGTCGAGACGGGCGAGGTCATGTGCTTCACCGGCCGGGACTTCGTCATCACCGTCCGGCACGGCGGCCAGGGTTCGCTGCGCGCGCTGCGGCACCGGCTGGAGGACGACCCGGAGCTGCTGGCCAAGGGGCCCTCCGCCGTGCTGCACGCCATCGCCGACCAGACGGTGGACGGCTACCTCGCCGTGGCCGACGCGGTGCAGGACGACATCGACGACGTGGAGATCGAGGTGTTCTCCGACGGCTCGGCGGACCGGCGGCGCGGCCGCGGCGCGGACGGGCAGCGGCGCAGCCCCGGCCGGCGGGAGACCGGCGGGCGCATCTATCAGCTCAAGCGCGAGGTGCTCGAGTTCAAGCGGGCCGTCTCGCCGCTGCTGCGGCCCATGCAGCAGCTCAGCGAGCGGCCGGTGCGGCAGATCGACCCGGACATCCAGAACTACTTCCGCGACGTGGCCGACCACCTCACGCGCGTCAACGAGCAGGTGCTCGGCTTCGACGACCTGCTCAACTCGATCCTGCAGGCCAACCTCGCGCAGGCGACCGTCTCGCAGAACGAGGACATGCGCAAGATCACCTCGTGGGCGGCCATCTTCGCCGTGCCGACGATGATCGCGGGGATCTACGGCATGAACTTCACGCACATGCCGTTGCTGCACTGGACGTTCGGCTACCCGCTGGTCCTCCTGGTGACGGTCGGCCTGTGCGTGGCCATCCACCGCGGCTTCAAGCGCAACGGCTGGTTGTAGGGCTTGTTGCGAAAGGGCCGGGATAGCCTGCGCGCATGACACCGCTGGAGGCGGCCCTGGTGGAGGAGGCCGCGAAGAAGTCCGCGCTGCTGTGGGTCCGCGGGCCCGACGGCCCGGCCCGCGCGCTGTGGCACGTGTGGCACGACGGTGCCGCGTGCGTGATCGGCGACGGGCCCGGGGAGCAGCCGCTGCCGGGGCTGACCGACGGCGGTCCGGCCGAGGTG
>DASSBO010000510.1:0-3742 GCA_035698655.1 Streptomyces sp. | reverse complement strand
GCACCGGCCGGCAGTGCCCACCGGCGTCCGCCGCGCCGCCACCGGCGCACCGGCGGGTTCTCGGAGCCGGGTTGCGCCATGCGGGTGATCCCCTCTCACCGTCGGTGTGCCCCTGCGGACGACAGCGCGTCATGATAGCTGCGGGGAAGCGGCGGTGCCCGGGTCCGTGCGCCGTGTCAGCTGCCTGAGGCTTCGGCGAAGGGTCCGCCGGCGGTGAAGGCCGCCTTGGCGAAGCGTTCCCCGATGCGGCGGTGGGCGGCGGCGTCCGGGTGGAGCCCGTCGGGCAGCGGCAGTTCGGCGAAGTCGGCCTCGCCGTACAGGTCACGGCCGTCGAGGCAGTGCAGGTGCTCATCGGTCTCCGCCCGCTGCGCCACGATCCTGGCGAGCTCGTCGCGGATGACGCCGAGCGTCAGTTTGCCGCTCGCGACCTCCGCCGGATCACCGGTGGCCCGGAAGCGGAGCCGTCCCTGCGCCATGCCGCTGAAGTCCGGTGCAGCCGGGCCGGGAGTCTCTTCGTGGATCGGGCAGAGCAGCGGCGAGACGACCAGCAGGGGGGTGTCGGGGTGACCTTCCCTGATGGTGTCGAGGAAGCCGTGGACGGCGGGGGTGAAGGCGCGCAGCCGCATCAGGTCGGCGTTGACCAGGTTGATGCCGATCTTGACGCTGATCAGATCCGCGGGGAGGTCCCGCATGGTCCGGGCGGTGAACGGGTCGAGCAGCGCGCTGCCGCCCAGGCCGAGGTTGACCAGCTCCACGTCTGAGAGGCCGGCGGCCACCGCGGGCCAGATGCCGGTGGGGGCGGCGGCGTTGGAACCGTGGCTGATCGAGCTGCCGTGGTGCAGCCACACGCGGCGGCCCCGGTCCGGTGCGGGTTCGACGGGGGCGTCGGTGCGCAGGGTGCGCAGGGTGGTGGTCTCATCGTGCGGCAGCCATATCTCGACGTCCTTGGGGACGGCGGGCAGACCGGTGAAGCGGGCGGTGCCGTGTTGCCCGGGGTGGTACTCGAAACTCCCGGCGGTCATGTCGATGGTCAGGACGTTGCCGCCGGCGACACTCGCCTGTCCGGCCAGGCGGCCGTCGACGAGCAGTTCGTACACGCCGTCCGGACGCGGCGGGGCACCCACGTAGGAACGCTTGGTGGGCAGCGTGTCCACTTCGATCGTGGTGGCGCGGGTGCGGAAGGCCAGCCGGACGCCCGAGGGCTGGGATTCGGCCATGGCCAGCTGCCCGTCGGCACACCGGGCACGCACCCAGGCGGGCAGCCGGTGCGGCAGCACGCCGCCTTCGGTGTGTTCCACCTCGACGGCGCCGCGCAGGAGGTCCGCGGTGACGGGTGTGGTGATCCAGTCGTGCTCGGTGTGCATGTCTCCACCTGTTGTCCGTGGTGTCAGTGTGCGGGCCAGTTGCGCAGCAGGGCGTCGAGGGCGTCCACGATCCGTGCCCAGCTCTCCTGTGAGTCGGGGGCACTGTGGCTGAAGCCGCCGCTCGCCTCGAGGCTGACGTAGCCGTGGAAGACGCTGCCCAGCAGCCGGACCGCGTGCGTCTGGTCCGGCTCGGTCAGGTCGTAGCCGCGCAGGATCGCCCGTGTCATCTGCGCGTGCCGCACGCCGGCGCTGGCGGCGGCGGTCTCCGGGTCGAGTCGCAGCTGTCCCGCGGCGTAGCGGCCGGGGTGTTCCCGGGCGTAGTCGCGGTAGACGTCCGCGAAGGCGGCCAGGGCGTCCTTGCCGGCCCGCCCGGCCAGGGCGGCGGCGCCCCGGTCGGCGAGTTCCTCCAGGGCGAGCAGGGCGATGCCGGTCTTGAGGTCCTGCGAGTTCTTCAGGTGCGAGTACAGGCTCGCGACCTTCACGTCGAACCGCCTGGCGAGTGCCGAGACGGTCACCTGGTCGAAGCCGAGCTCGTCGGCCAGTTCGGCTCCCGCCCGGATCAGGCGTGCCCTGGTCAGCCCTGCGCGTACCATAACGATCCTCCCCTGCGACATAAGCCATTCTGCACTTGCCTAATGGCTTTAGGCAAGTGGCGATGTCGGTGAGGTTCGTCAGAGCGCCTTGAGTTCTTCGGTCACCTCCAGGACGGACTTCTTGGCGTCCCCGAAGAGCATCGAGGTGTGGTCCGCGTAGAACAACGGGTTGTCGATGCCGGCGAAACCGCTGCTCATGGAGCGCTTCAGCACGATCACGTGGTGGGAGGCGTCGACGTTGAGGATCGGCATGCCGTGGATCGGGCTGGAGGGGTCGGTGCGGGCCGCCGGGTTGGTGACGTCGTTCGCGCCGATCACCAGCGTCACGTCGGTGCGGGCGAACTCGTCGTTGATCTCGTCCATCTCCTTGAGCACGTCGTAGGAGACGTCGGCCTCGGCGAGGAGGACGTTCATGTGGCCCGGCATGCGGCCGGCCACGGGGTGGATCGCATAGAGCACCTCGACGCCCTTGTCCTGCAGAAGCGCGGCCATGTCCTTCACCGCGTGCTGTGCCTGGGCCACGGCCATGCCGTACCCGGGGACGATGATCACCTTCGCGGCGTAGGCCAGCTGGATCGCCGCGTCGGCCGCCGAGGTGGACTTCACCGGCCGCTCGGCGGCGGAACCGGTCGCCGCCGGTGCGGCGGCACCGCCGCCGAAGCCGCCGGCCACGATGGCCGGGATGGTGCGGTTCATGGCGACGGCCATCTGGTGGGTGAGGATCGAGCCCGACGCGCCGACGATCATTCCGGCCACGATCATCGCCGTGTTGTCCAGGGCGAGACCCGCCGCGGCGGCCGAGAGGCCGGTCAGCGCGTTGAGCAGCGAGATGACGACGGGCATGTCGGCACCGCCGATCGGCAGGACGACCATGACGCCGAGGACGGCGGCGAAGACGAGCAGCCCGATCAGCCACAGCTGGGCGGAGCCGCCGAGTCCGGAGACCGCCGCGCAGGCCAGCGCGGCGGCCAGCAGCAGGAGGTTGACGGTCTGCTGGGCGCGGCCGAGTCCGAGCGGGCGGGAGGGCAGGAGTTCCTGCAGTTTGCCGAAGGCGATCAGGGAGCCCCAGAAGGAGACCGAGCCGACGAGTGCGGCGAACATCGAGGTGACCACGACGTGGGCGGCGGTGCCGGTGAAGGCGCCGGAGGTGCGGAACTCCGACCAGGCGATGAGGGCGACGGCTCCGCCGCCGACGCCGTTGAACAGCGCCACCATCTGCGGCATCGCGGTCATCTTGACCCGGCGCGCGGAGGGGACGCCCAGTGCCGCGCCGACGAGCAGGCCCACGATGATGAGGATCCAGTTGTGGTGGACGTTCAGCAGCGTGGCGGCCACGGCGATCGCCATGCCGGCTGCGGCGATCTTGTTGCCGCGCACGGCGGTGCGCGGGCCCGTCAGGCCGGTCAGGCCGTAGATGAACAGGGCGAAGGCGAGGATGTAGAGGCCTGCGCGCAGGGTGTCCATCACTCACCCGCCTTCTTCGCCTCGGATCTCCCGTCCGGCCGCGTCTTGAACATGCTCAGCATCCGGTCGGTGACGAGGAAGCCGCCGACGACGTTGACGGTTCCGAAGGCGATGGCGATGACGAGGATGACGGAGTCCAGGACGCTGGGGTGCTCGAGTTCGCCCAGGACGATGAGGCCCCCGAGCAGCACGATGCCGTGGATGGCGTTGGTGCCCGACATCAGCGGTGTGTGCAGGGTGTTGGGCACTTTGGAGATGACGGCGAAGCCGACGAAGGCGGCCAGGACGAGGATCGCGATGTCGGCGAGCAGGCTTCCGGAC
>DASSBO010000509.1:0-2643 GCA_035698655.1 Streptomyces sp. | reverse complement strand
AGCTACCGCACCATCGCCCCGAAGAAGCTCGTCGCCGAGCTCGACGCGCGCTGACCCTCAGCCACCCGCACCACGACGGTCGTGAGGGGGCGTGGGCGCAGGGGAGGGACGATGCGCCCGGAAACACTTGCCCGTGATTTGTGGGCCGCGCACTCGCCGGGCTCCCTCACGTCCAACAGGGGCGCGGCCCGTAAATCATGGGTTTCCGGGTCGTCGGCCCGGACCGCAGCCCACGCCCCCGAAACCGCCCCCGCGGACGTACCCGGCGGGGCTTGTGCGACGGCAAGCGGCTGCTTAGCATCACTGGTGTTACATCATTGGTGTCACACAGCTGGGGAGCCTCGATGCCGGACGCGAGCGCGGGACCGCTCGACGGGGTGCGCGTGGTCGAGCTGGCCGGGATCGGCCCCGGGCCCTTCGCCGCCATGGTGCTGGCCGACCTGGGCGCGGACGTCGTCCGCGTCGACCGGCCCGGCGGCGCGGCGCTCGGCATCGACCCGGCCTGCGACGTCACCAACCGCAACAAACGCTCCGTCGTCCTGGACCTGAAGTCCGAGACCGGGGTGCACACCGTCCTCGACATGGCCGAGCGGGCCGACGTGCTCGTGGAGGGCTGGCGGCCCGGCGTCGCCGAACGGCTCGGCGTCGGGCCCGAGCAGTGCCGGGCGCGCAACCCCCGCCTCGTCTACGCCCGGATGACCGGTTGGGGCCAGGACGGTCCGCTGGCCGCCCGCGCCGGGCACGACATCGGCTACATCGCCGTCACCGGCGCCCTCGGCCTGACCGGCCCGCCCGACGGACCGCCCTACGCGCCCGCCAACCTGCTCGGCGACTACGCCGGCGGCTCGCTGTACCTGGTCATCGGCATCCTCGCCGCCCTGCACCACGCCCGCAGCGACGGCGGCACCGGGCAGGTCGTCGACGCCGCCATCGTCGACGGCACCAGCCACCTGACGTCGATGCTGCACGGCATGCTCGCCGCCGGCAGCTGGCAGGACCGGCGCGGGGCCAACCTGCTGGACGGCGGCGCGCCCTTCTACGGCGTCTACGAGACCGCCGACGGCGGCCACATGGCCGTCGGCGCCCTCGAGCCGCAGTTCCACGCCGAGTTCGTCCGGCTGCTCGGCCTGGCGGAGACCGCGCCGCCGCGCGAGGACCTCGCCCGCTGGGACGAGCTGCGCGAAGCCGTCGCCGCCCGCTTCCGCACCCGCACCCGCGCCGAGTGGACGGACGTCTTCGACGGCTCCGACGCCTGCGTCGCCCCCGTGCTGTCGCTGACCGAGGCGCCCGGCCACCCGCACCTGGCCGCGCGCGGCACCTTCACCGAGCACGACGGCCGCACGCAGCCCGCGCCCGCCCCCCGGTTCTCCGCCACGCCCGGCTCGGTGCGCCGCCCGCCGGCCCGGCCCGGCGACGGCGCCGAGGACGTCGCCCGGGACTGGCGCCTGCCCCACCTGACCGCAGCCCCCGCCACTGCCGCCGACGACGAGACGGAAACGGACTGAGCATGCAGCGCCAGATCTTCACCGCCGACCACGACGCGTTCCGCGAGACCGTGCGCACCTTCCTCGCCAAGGAGGTCGCACCGCACTACGCGCAGTGGGAGAAGGACGGCATCGTCTCCCGCGAGGCGTGGCGCGCCGCCGGCCGGCAGGGGCTGCTGGGCATGGCCGTGCCCGAGGAGTACGGGGGCGGCGGCGAGGCCGACTTCCGCTACGCGGCCGTGCTGCACGAGGAGTTCGCCCGCGCCGGTTTCCCCGGCCTCGCCCTCGGCCTGCACAACGACATCATCGGCCCCTACCTGACCTCGCTGGGCACCGACGAGCAGAAGCGGCGCTGGCTGCCCGGCTTCTGCTCCGGCGAGACGATCACCGCCATCGCCATGACCGAGCCGGGTGCCGGCTCCGACCTGCAGGGCATCCGCACCACCGCCGAGGACAAGGGCGACCACTGGCTGCTCAACGGATCGAAGACCTTCATCTCCAACGGCCACCTGGCCGACCTGGTCATCGTCGTCGCCCGCACCACCCCGGAGGGCGGCGCGCACGGCCTGAGCCTGCTCGTCGTCGAGCGCGGCATGGCCGGCTTCGAACGCGGCCGCAACCTGGACAAGGTCGGCCAGAAGTCGCAGGACACCGCCGAACTGTTCTTCCACGACGTGCACGTGCCCAAGGAGAACCTGCTCGGCGAGCTCAACGGCGCCTTCCTGCACCTGATGGCCAACCTGGCGCAGGAACGCCTGGTCATCGGCGTCGCAGCGATCGCCGCGTCCGAGGCGCTGCTGGAGGAGACCACCGCATACGTCAAGGAGCGCGAGGCCTTCAAGCGGCCGCTGGCCCGGCTGCAGCACGTGCGGTTCGAGATCGCCGAGATGGCCACCGAGTGCGCCGTCACCCGCGCGTTCGTGGACCGCTGCATCACCGAGCACGCCGGCTGCGCCCTGGACCCGGCCCACGCCTCCATGGCGAAGTGGTGGGCCACCGAGCTGCAGAAACGCGTCGCCGACCGGTGCCTGCAGCTGCACGGCGGGTACGGGTACATGAACGAGTACCGCGTCGCCCGCGCCTTCACCGACGGACGCATCCAGACCATCTACGGCGGCACGACCGAGATCATGAAGGAGATCATCGGCCGCTCGCTGCT
>DASSBO010000508.1:0-4227 GCA_035698655.1 Streptomyces sp. | reverse complement strand
TGCCGGTCTCGTCGTCGGGGTCGAAGCCGGTCAGCCACGGGCCGCCGCTCGCACCCTGCGTGAGCCCGCACGGCGAGAGCACGAAGTCGCCGGCGTTCGCCTCCGGCCGGTCGGCGACCGTCACCCCGCCCGCGCAGTACTGCAGCGTCTCACCGTCGAACGGCGACGCCGCCGGGTAGCCCAGCGCGAGCAGCCGGTCCGGCCGCCGGGCGCGCGCGGCGGCGCCGAAACGCAGCCGGTTCGCGCCGAAGGCCGCCTGGGCCGTCCGGCCGTCCCTGCGGGCCAGCACCAGGAACCCCCAGTCGTGCGGGAGGATCTTCTGCAGCGGCCGGTCCACGTCCCAGCCGGGCGCCGGCCAGGCCCGGCGGACCTTCCAGCCCGCCTTCCTGATGGCCGGCCGGCTGCGCGGCCCGTCGTCGAAGCCGGGCAGGAAGTACGTCTCCTGCGGGATCCGCGGCTCCTCAGGGCTGTTGATGCAGTGGGCGGCCGTCGCCACGACGCTGCCGTTCGGCGCGTCCACCAGCGCACCCGAGCACACCCGGTCCACCCCGCCGGGCAGGAACGAGACCACCTTCCCCACCGTCCGCACCGGCCCGCCCGGCCAGGGCGCGCCGTGCGCGTCCGGCACGGCCCGGGCCGCGGCCGGCGCCGGGACGAAGAGGGCGGACAGGACAGCGGCGAGCGCGGCGGCCAGGTACCTCATCCACCCATTGTGACAACACGGAGCGACGAGGTGGCTGCAATGCGTCACCGGGCACAATCATCAGTGGAGCGGTCAGAGCCACGGTGAGCAGAAGGAGTGACGGACAGCGATGCAGGCAGCCCAGCCACGGCAGAACACCACGTTCATCCTCGACGGCCGCCGGGTGCACGGCTACCTGGCCAAACCACCGTCCGGACGCGGCCCGGGCGTGATCCTCATCCAGGAGTGGTGGGGGCTGACCGACCACATCGCGGACGTCGCCGAACGTCTGGCCGCGGCCGGGTACGTCACGCTCGCACCGGACCTGTTCGGCGGCCGCACCACGCACGACAGCGCCGAGGCCGCCCGGATGAAGGAGCAACTGCCGGTCGAGCGGGCCGTGACCGACCTGCTCGGCTCGGCGGACTGGCTGCTGGCCCAGGACGGCGTGGAGGGCGACGCGCTCGGCGCGGTCGGCTTCTGCATGGGCGGCGGCTTCGTGCTGGCTTTCGCGGCTGCGGCCGGGGACCGGATCGCGGCGGCCGTGCCGTTCTACGGGCTGGAGGCCGGCGAGAACCCCGACTTCTCCGGGATGCGCGCCGCCGTGCAGGGCCACTTCGGGGAGCAGGACCCCGTGGCGCCGCCGGACCGCGCCGCACAGACGGCCGAGGAGATCCGCCGCGCCTCGGGAGCGGACGTGCAGCTTCACGTGTACCCGGCCGGGCACGCCTTCCACAACGACGAGAACCTGCTGGGCACCTACGACCCCGAGCAGGCCCGGCTGGCGTGGGGCCGCACGCTGGACTTCCTCGGCGCGCACCTGCCGGCCACGCGCGGCTGAGGGCTGACCCAGGCCGTTTCGGCCTAGCGCCCGCGGCGTCCGGGGCGCCAGACCACGAGCGCGCCGGACTGCCGCACGTCGTCGTAAGGCACCAGGTCACGACGGTAGGAGGCGTGCACCTGCGCCTCGCGCTGCCGCATGGCGACGGCGGCGCCCTCCACCGCCTGCTGCAGCTCCGCGACACGGGACTGCAGCGCGGCGACCTGGTTCTCCAGCTCGATGATCCGCTTGATGCCCGCCAGGTTGATGCCCTCGTCCTGACTGAGCTGCTGCACCTGGCGCAGCAGCTCGATGTCGCGGGCGGAGTACCGCCGGCCGCGGCCGGCGGTGCGGTCCGGTGAGACCAGGCCGAGCCGGTCGTACTGGCGCAGCGTCTGCGGGTGCAGACCCGAAAGCTGGGCGGCGACCGAGATGACGTATACGGGCGACTCCTCGGTCAGCTCGTACGGATTTCTGCGACCGCCACGTCCGGTCATCTCAGTCTCCCTTCGCGGCCTGGAACAACGCCGCCCGCGGATCCTCGCCCTCGGTGGCGTCCCGGTAGGTCTCCAGGATGTCCCTCGCCTTGTCCGCCAGGTCCTTGGGGACGGACACCTCCACCGTCACCAGCAGGTCCCCGCGGGTGCCGTCCTTGCGCGTGGCGCCCTTGCCGCGCGCCCGCATGGTGCGTCCGCTGGGCGTGCCGGGCGGCAGCTTCAGGGTGACCGGCGGCCCGCCGAGCGTGGGCACCTTGATCTCGCCGCCGAGCGCCGCCTCCGGGTAGGTCACGGGCACCGTGACGGTCAGGTTGTCGCCGCGCCGCCCGAAGACGGGGTGCGCGTCGACGTGCACGACGACGTACAGGTCGCCGTTCGGCCCGCCCCGCTCGCCGGGGGCGCCCTTGCCGCGCAGCCGGATGCGCTGCCCGTCGGTCACCCCGGCCGGGATGCGGACCTGCATGGTGCGCGAACTGGTGGCGCGGCCGCTGCCCTTGCACGTGTCGCACGGGTCCTGGGCGATCAGCCCGCGGCCCTTGCAGTCCACGCACGGGTCGGTCAGCGAGAAGCCGCCACCGCCGCCGCGGCTGACCTGGCCGGTGCCGACGCAGGTCGGGCACACGCGCGGGGTGCCGTTCTTGTCGCCGGTGCCGCCGCACGCCTTGCACGCGGCGGAGGACGACATCCGCAGCGGCACCGTGGCGCCGTCGACGGCCTCGTTGAAGCTGAGCGTCACCTCGGACTCGATGTCCTGGCCGCGCCGCGGCTGGGTGCGCGCGCCCGTCGTGCCGCCGCGGTTGAACAGGCCGCCGAAGACGTCGCCCAGGCCGCCGCCGAAGCCGCCGCCCGCCGGGCCCCCGCCGGGCTGGCCGCCGCCGGAGAACAGGTCGCCCAGGTCGAAGTTGAAGCTCCCGGTGCCGCCCGCACCGCCCGCGCCGCCGGGCCGGTACCCGCCGCCGCCGAACAGCGCGCGCGCCTCGTCGTACTCCTTGCGGCGCTTGGTGTCGCCGAGCACGTCGTAGGCCTCGGAGGCGTCCTTGAACCGCTCCTCGGCCCGGTCGTCACCGCGGTTGGCGTCCGGGTGGTTCTCCCGCGCCAGCTTGCGGTAGGCCTTCTTGATCTCGGCCTCGGTGGCGTCCTTGGGGACGCCGAGGACCTTGTAGTAGTCCTTCTCGATGAAGTCCTTGGTGCTCATCCTCGACGTCCCACCTCCCGCTGACTCATCCGTTTCTCACCGTGGCGGTTCAGCCCTCGGCCTGCTCGCCGCCGGACTCGCCGTCACCGGCCTCCTCGCCGTCGCCCGGCTGGGCGCCGGGCTGCGGCTCGGCGACGCCGACCCGGGCCGGGCGGATCGTGCGTTCGCCGATCCGATACCCCGGCTGAAGGATCTGCACGCACGTCGTCTCGGTGACGTCCGGCGAGTACGAGTGCATGAGCGCCTCGTGCACCGTCGGGTCGAAGGGCTCGCCCTCCTTGCCGAACTGCATCAGGCCCATCTTGGCGGCGACCATCTCCAGCGACTCGGCGACCGACTTGAAGCCGCCGACCAGCTCGCCGTGGTCCCGCGCACGGCCGATGTCGTCGAGCACCGGGAGCAGTTCCGTCAGGAGGTTCGCGACCGCGATCTCCTTGACGGTCACCCGGTCCCGCTCGACCCGGCGGCGGTAGTTCTGGAACTCCGCCTGGAGCCGCTGCAGGTCCTGCGTGCGCTCGTTGAGCGCCGTGCGCGTCTGGTCCAGCTGGGCGACGACGCCGGCCTCCGCGGCGGCGGCCGCCTGCTGTTCGTCCTGACCGTTCCCGGCCGGGGCCGCCGGGCCCGCCGCCTCCTCGGCAGCGGAACCGGCGGCCTTCGCCGCGTCATCGGACTGGTCGTCCTGGGCGGCGTCGGCGGGGACGTCGGGCTCCTGCGGGAAGCCCGGAGTCTCCTCCGTCACGCGGCACCGTCCTTCGGCTTGTCGTCGTCCACGATCTCGGCGTCGACCACGTCGTCGTCGGCGCCGCCGTCGGCCTTGGCACCGGCGTCACCGGCCTGCGCGCCCTCGCCGCCGGCCGCCTGCGCGCCCTGGGCGTCGGCGTACAGCGCCTGGCCGAGCTTCTGGCTGGTGGCCGCGACCTTCTCGGACGCCTCGCGGATGGCCGCGGTGTCCTCGCCCTTCAGCTTCTCCTTCAGGTCGCCCAGCGCGGCCTCGACCTCGGTCTTGACGTCGCCGGGGACCTTCTCCTCGTTG
>DASSBO010000507.1:0-7839 GCA_035698655.1 Streptomyces sp. | reverse complement strand
GTCAGCAGGCGATCGCCGAGATCGCCGACGTCGTCGAACGCCGCGTCCAGGTCTGAGGCGGCCCGCCCGGCACACCGAAGCGAAGGGGCGGCCCTCCGGGGCCGCCCCTTCGGCCCGCCTGCGCAGGCGGACGCATATGCTGGCCCGCATGAGCAGCGAGCCGGAGCAGCAGATCGGGGTCGGGGCACCGGACGCCTTCCAGCGTCTGTGGACGCCCCACCGCATGGCGTACATCCAGGGGGAGAACAAGCCCAGCGGCACGGGGTCGGGTGACGGCTGCCCCTTCTGCACCATTCCCACCAAGAGCGACGAGGACGGCCTCGTCATCTCCCGCGGCGAGCACGTCTACGCCGTGCTGAACCTGTACCCGTACAACGGCGGCCACCTGATGACCGTGCCGTTCCGGCACGTCGCCGACTACACGGACCTGGACGAGCGGGAGACCGCCGAGCTCGCGGAGTTCACCAAGCGGGCGATGACCGCGCTGCGCGCCGCCTCCGGCGCGCACGGCTTCAACATCGGCATGAACCAGGGCGCGGTGGCCGGTGCGGGCATCGCCGCCCACCTGCACCAGCACGTCGTTCCCCGCTGGGGCGGCGACACCAACTTCATGCCCGTCGTCGGCCACACCCGGGTGCTGCCGCAACTGCTCGCCGACACCCGCACCATGCTGGCCGAGGCCTGGCCGAACGACTGACGCCGCCCGCAGGGCTCACGCGTCGTAGACGTCCGCCTTGCGCGGCTCGGCCTGCTGCACGGTGCCGCTGAGCACGAGCGAGCGGGCACCGAACTGCTCGGTGTCGCAGCCGTTCTCCTTGAGGACCCGGATCGCCGCAGCGTGCACCACCCGCAGCACGGGCGTCGCCGCGCGCAGCGCGTCGTCCGCCATGAACCGGTGCCGCCACGGCTTGTCGGCCCAGGTGTGCCGCAGCCCGAACGGCTCCGGGAGCGTCACCTTGCCGCCGAGAAAGTCCAGCAGCGGGGGAAACCAGGTCAGCGGGGCGCGCGCGGTCAGCCGCACGACCTCGTCGGGCGTCATGAGCGCCAGCGTGACCTCCTTGGTCTCCCAGAACTTCACGGGCTTGGAGACCTCTTTGGTCTTCGCCTTCGGCTTCGTGGTGAACAGCGGGTGCACCGGGCCGAGTGCGTGGCCGGTGACCTCGATGCGCAGCGTGTGGTGCAGCACGGTCACCGTGATCAGCAGGGTGATGACCAGCTGGCCGTCCCAGAGGGCGAACTGCACGCCCAGGTAGTGCCGGTCGCCGCTGCCGAACTGCTGCTCGTTGCAGATGCGCTGGATCTCGAAGTCCTTGATGCGGAAGCCCTCGACGTTCTGCCCGCCGGGGCGTTCCACCTCGTCCGCGTTCTCCCCGATGGGAGAGACGACCCAGTGCTGGATGTGCGGGGTCGGGAATCCGCCGGTGTGCAGCGGGCCGCGCTCCAGCCGGCGCAGCTGGTCCTGGATGGCGCGGACGACGTCCCAGCTGCGGAAGCCGTTGATGTCGGCGACCGGGTCGACGGGCACCAGCTCCTCGGCCAGCTGCCAGCTGCCCCAGCGGGTGCCCATGCCGAGTATCCCCTTGGGACCGGCGTAGTAGACGAGGTTGGCGGCCTGCTCCGCGTTCAGCTTGACCAGGCTCGCCCGGATCTTCTCCGCCGCGGCGTCGCCCGGCTTCTGCGGCACCGCCTCCGGGATCCGCGCACCGACGCCCTCTCCGGTCAGCAGCCCCTTCCACCGGCTGCGCAGGTCCTTCGCGTAGCGCTCGCAGATCTGCTTCGCCCACAGCCAGCCGATGACGGGTGCCACGATCATGACCCGCAGGTAGATGCCGGGAAGGCCGGGCACCGGCAGAGCGACCATGAAGATGACGGCCAGCACGCCCAGCGCGAGCATGACCACCGAGCCGAGAGACGACACGCCTCGCGCGGTGGAGTTGGACAGCGAGCGCCGCAGCTGGAAGGCGAGCAGCCACAGCAGCACACCCGGCAGGAACAGCAGGCCGAAGACGGCCATGACGACCGTCAGCCGGGCGTCGCGCTCCCGGCGGACCCGGTTGGCCGCAAGGCAGTGCTCGACGACGACCTGCGGCTCGGCCCCGAAGGACTGGATCAGCGGCTTGCGGGCGGCACCCAGCAGCCGGGTCTGCACGGCACGCGAGAAGCACTCGCCCAGGTTCGGTGCGAACAGCGACATCCGGGGCGGCTTGACCTTCGCCGCCGGGTTGGCGGCCAGCAACGGGTCCACCTTGCCGTCACGGTAGGCGGCCGAGGCCAGCGCCCTGGTCGCCGTCGTCTGCCCGGCGGCACCGGACAGCGGGACCTCGGCACCCGGGCCGAAGTCGTCCGGCGTCGTCGCGCCGTACTCGTCGAAGGCCGCCACTTGTGCCCCCATCCCTGCCGTTTCGTCAGCCTTGCCGGTGCACGGCTGTTGTTCCCAACAGCCCTGCACCGCACACCAGGTGATCGGACCATCAGCCTAGCGGTGATCTCCCCGGGCACCCCGGGCCACGGCTCACGCCGCCTCCTCCGCTTCGCGGACCTTGGCGGCGAGTTGCGGCGGCATCGGCTCGTGGCGCGCGAACCTGCGCGAGAAGCGCCCGGTTCCGTGTGACAGGGAACGCAGGTCGATCGCGTACCGGCCGATCTCGATCTCCGGGACCTCCGCCCGGATCAACGTGTGGCCGCCGGGCGTCTGTTCGGTGCCCATGACCCGGCCGCGGCGCCCGGACAGGTCGCTCATCACCCCGCCCACGTACTCGTCCGAGACGACGACCTGCACCTCGGCGACCGGCTCCAGCAGATGTATCCGGGCGCCTGCCGCGCACTCGCGCAGCGCGAGAGCGCCGGCCGTCTGGAAGGCGGCGTCGGAGGAGTCGACCGAGTGCGCCTTGCCGTCGACGAGGGTGACCCGGACGTCCACCAGCGGGTACCCGGCGGCGACACCGCGCTCGGCCTGGGCGCGCGCTCCCTTCTCGACCGAAGGGATGAACTGCCGCGGCACCGCGCCGCCGACGACCTTGTCGACGAACTCGATGCCGCTCCCCGTCGGCAGCGGCTCCACCGTGATCTCGCAGATCGCGAACTGCCCGTGGCCGCCCGACTGTTTGACGTGCCGCCCGCGCCCCTCGGCGGGTTCGGCGAACGTCTCCCGCAGCGAGACCCGGTGCGGTACCGCGTCGACCTGCACGCCGTATCGGGACCGCAGCCGCTCCAGCGCCACCTCCGCGTGTGCCTCGCCCAGGCACCACAGCACCACCTGGCGGGTGTCGGGATTCTGCTCCAGTCGCATGGTCGGGTCCTCGGCCACCAGCCGGGCCAGTCCCTGCGACAACCGGTCCTCGTCCGCCTTGCTGTGCGCCTGGACGGCCACCGGCAGCAGCGGGTCGGGCATCACCCACGGCTCCATCAGCAGCGGTTCGGACGTGGCCGAGAGCGTGTCGCCGGTCTCCGCGCGGGCGAGCTTGGCGATGCACGCCAGATCCCCGGCCACGGCACGCGCCAGCACCCGCTGGTGCTTGCCGAACGGGGCGGACAGGGCGCCGACGCGTTCGTCGACGTCGTGGTCCTCGTGGCCGCGGTCGGTCATGCCGTGGCCGGAGACGTGCAGGGTCTGGTCGGGCCGCAGCGTGCCGGAGAAGACGCGGACCAGCGACAGCCGGCCGACGTAGGGGTCGGAGGAGGTCTTGACGACCTCCGCCGCCAGCGGCCCGTCCGGGTCGCAGGTCAGCGGCGGCCGCGGCGCGCCGCCGGGGGTGGTGACCGCCGGCACCTCGCGTTCCAGCGGGGTGGGGAAGCCGCCGGTGACCAGCTCCAGCAGTTCGACGGTGCCCAGCCCCTGCCGTCCGCCCTCGCCGGCCGGAGCGGCCGCGAGCACCGGGTGGAACACGCCGCGGGCGACGGCCTTCTCCAGGTCCTCGACCAGCGTCTTGACCGGGACGTCCTCGCCGCCCAGGTAGCGGTCCATGAGGGTCTCGTCCTCGCTCTCGGCGATGATCCCCTCGATGAGCCGGTTGCGGGCCTCCTCGATCAGCGGCAGGTGTTCGGGATCCGGGTCCTTCTCGACGCGTTCACCGGAGGTGTAGTCGAAGACCCGCTGCGAGAGCAGCCCGATCAGGCCGCCGACCGGGGCGTGCCCGTCGGGCCGTTCCTCGCCGTGCAGCGGCAGGTAGAGCGGGATGACGGCGTCGGGGTCGTCGCCGCCGAAGACGCGGCGGCACACCTCGGTCATCTCGCCGAAGTCGGCCCGTGCTGCGTCGAGATGGGTGATCACCAGCGCCCGCGGCATACCCACGGCGGCGCACTCGTCCCACACGAGCTTCGTGGCGCCGTCGACGCCGTCCGCCGCCGAGACGACGAAGAGGGCCGCGTCCGCGGCCCTCAGTCCGGCCCTCAGCTCCCCGACGAAGTCGGTGTAGCCGGGGGTGTCCAGTACGTTGATCTTGACGCCGTCCCAGTCCACCGGCACCAGCGAGAGCTGGACGGACCGCTGGCGCCGGTGCTCCAGCTCGTCGTGGTCGGAGAGGGTGGTGCCGTCCTCGACCCGGCCGGCCCGTGCGACCGCCCCCGCCGTCTGTGCCAGGGCCTCGACCAGGGTCGTCTTGCCTGCTCCGCTGTGGCCGACCAGCACCACGTTCCGCAGCGCGGAGGGCCGGTCGGCCGTCGCCGCACCTGACGCGGCTCCGGTGTGTGTGTTCGCCTTGTCACCCATGTCGTCCGCCTTCCGTACGGGAGCCACCGCCGCACGGCAGCTGCCGGACCAGGGGTCGCGAAAACCGCTTCTTCGAGCTTTGCACCGGTGTGACCGTCCGTCCATACGTCGCGGGATCCGCTCCTGGCGGCAACGGGCGGCGAGCGGCTGGCTACGATGGGCCCGCCGACGGTCCCCTGGCCGCCCGGTACACCTCGACATCTCGGGAAGGCCATGCTGAACAAGTACGCGCGGGCTTTCTTCACGCGTGTCCTCACACCGTTCGCCGCACTGCTGATCCGCCTCGGCGTGAGCCCGGACGCGGTCACCCTCGTCGGCACCGGGGGAGTGGTCGCCGGCGCACTGGCCTTCTATCCCCGGGGCGAGTTCTTCTGGGGAACGGTCGTCATCACGCTCTTCGTCTTCTCCGACCTGGTCGACGGCAACATGGCCCGGCAGCTGGGCCGCTCCTCCCGCTGGGGCGCCTTCCTCGACTCGACCCTGGACCGGGTGGCGGACGCGGCCGTCTTCGCGGGGCTGGCGATGTGGTTCGCCGCCGGCGGGGACGACCTGGTGCTGTGCGCGGTGAGCATCTTCTGCCTGGCCAGCGGCCAGGTGGTCTCCTACACCAAGGCGCGCGGCGAGGCCATCGGGCTTCCGGTGGCCGTCAACGGGCTGGTGGAGCGGGCCGAACGGCTGGTCATCTCCTTGGTCTTCACCGGCTTCGCCGGGCTGCACACCTTCGGCGTCCCTTACATCCAGTATCTGATCCCCATCGCCCTGTGGGTCGTCGCCGTCGGATCGCTGATCACGCTCGTGCAGCGGGTCGTCACCATCCGGCGCGAGGCGGCCGAGGCCGACGCCGCGGCCGTCGCGGAGCAGGGGAGCAGCGCCTGATGGCCCCACTCGCCGAGCGGCTCACCGACGGCCTGTACGGGCTGGGCTGGGCCGGCGTGAAACGGCTGCCGGAGCCTGCGGCCGCCGCACTCGGCCGCCGGGTCGCGGACACCGCGTGGAGGCGGCGTGGAGCCGGTGTGCGGCGTCTGGAGGCCAATCTGGCCCGCGTCGTGCCGGACGCGTCCGCCGAGCGGCTTGCCGAGCTGTCCCGGCTGGGCATGCGCTCGTACCTGCGCTACTGGATGGAGTCCTTCCGACTGCCCACCCTGGGCCCGGACGCCATACGGCACGCCTTCCAGCCGCGCGACGTGCACCACCTGACCGACGCCGTGGCCGCCGGCCGGGGCGCGATACTGCTGCTGCCGCACCTGGCGAACTGGGACCTGGCCGGCGCCTGGGTGACCACGCACCTGGGCATCCCCTTCACCACGGTCGCCGAACGCCTGCGCCCCGAGTCGCTCTACGACCGCTTCGTGGCCTACCGCGAGAGCCTGGGCATGGAGGTGCTCCCGCACAGCGGCGGTTCCGCGTTCGGCGTGCTCGCGCGCCGGCTGCGGGCCGGCGGACTGGTGTGCCTGGTCGCCGACCGTGACCTGTCCACCTCCGGCCTGGAAGTCGACTTCTTCGGCGAGACCGCCAAGATGCCGGCCGGGCCGGCCATGCTCGCCCAGCAGACCGGCGCCCGGCTGCTGCCGGTGACCCTCTGGTTCGACGAGGCGCCCGTCATGCGCGGCCGGGTCCACCCGCCCCTCGAGGTGCCCGCGACGGGCGACCGGCGCGCCAAGGCGCGGGCGATGACGCAGGCGATGGCCGACGCGTTCGCCTCCGGCATCGCCGCCCACCCCGAGGACTGGCACATGCTGCAGCGGCTGTGGACCGCCGACCTGGCCGCCGAACCGGCCCGGCCGGGGGTCCGCACGTGAGGATCGGCATCGTCTGCCCCTACTCCTGGGACGTCCCCGGAGGGGTGCAGTTCCACGTCCGCGACCTGGCCGAGCACCTGATCCGCCTCGGCCACACGGTGTCCGTCCTGGCGCCGTCCGACGACGACACGCCGCTGCCCGGCTACGTCGTCTCCGCCGGCCGCGCCGTCCCGGTGCCCTACAACGGCTCCGTCGCCCGGCTCAACTTCGGCTTCCTGTCCGCCGCACGCGTGCGCCGCTGGGTGCAGGGCGGCGCCTTCGACGTGCTGCACATCCACGAACCGGCCACCCCGTCGCTGGCGCTGCTGTCCTGCTGGGCCGCCCGCGGACCGATCGTCGCGACGTTCCACACCTCCAACCCGCGCTCCAAGGCGATGATCGCGGCCTACCCGATCCTGCAGCCCGCGCTGGAGAAGATCAGCGCCCGGATCGCCGTCAGCGAGTACGCGCGCCGCACGCTGGTCGAACACCTCGGCGGGGACGCCGTGGTCATCCCCAACGGCGTCGACGTCGGCTTCTTCGCCGGAGCCGAGCCCGAACCACGCTGGCAGGGCAACCGGGAAGCACCCACCATCGGGTTCATCGGCCGCATCGACGAACCGCGAAAAGGCCTGCCGGTCCTGCTGCGCGCCCTGCCGCGGCTGCTGCGCACGCACCCCGGCGCCCGGGTGCTGGTCGCCGGCCGCGGCGACCGCGAGGAGGCGCTGGCCCCGCTGCCGCCCGGCACCCGCGAACACGTGGAGTTCCTCGGCATGGTCAGCGACGAGGACAAGGCACGGCTGCTGCGCAGCGTGGACCTCTACGTCGCCCCCAACACCGGCGGCGAGTCCTTCGGGATCATCCTGGTCGAGGCGATGTCCGCGGGCGCGCCGGTGCTGGCCGCCGACCTCGACGCGTTCACGCAGGTGCTGGACGACGGCAGGGCGGGGGTGCTCTTCCCGGCCGAGGACTCCGAGGCGCTCGCCGACGCCGCGGCGCGGCTGCTGGCCGACCCGGAACGGCTCGGCGGGCTGCGGGAGCGCGGCAGCCGGCACGTCCGCCGCTTCGACTGGTCGACTGTGGGCGCGGACGTCCTGGGGGTCTACGAAACCGTCACCGCCGGGGCCGCCGCCGTCGCTCCCGACGAGCGCACCGGCCTGCGCGCCCGGTTCGGACTGGCACGGGACTAGGGCGTGTCTCGAAAGTCCCGTCTGCGGGATGGCGCCGTGCACGCGCATCTGCTGCGTTGTCGGGACTCAGCGCAGCCCGCTGCGCTGTCGCCCCTCCGCCTTGCAGCTCCACGCACCCGACACCATCCCGCCCGCCCTGCGGGCGGACGACGCTACGTTCGAG
>DASSBO010000506.1:0-4432 GCA_035698655.1 Streptomyces sp. | reverse complement strand
CCGAGGACTCGGTACGGGGTGGCCGCCCCCGGCGTGGTGCCGGGGGCGACGAGGGCGGTCTGCTCGGTCACAGGGCACCACCCGTCCGGGCGGCGGCGTGGCGCACCAGGCCGGCGGCCCAGCGTGCGGCGCGCACCAACTGGCGCAGGGCCATGCCGGTGAGCAGCACGGTGAAGACGAGCCACACGGCCAGGCCGGTGACCAACAGCGTGACGACGGCGTAGAAGAACAGGTCAGCCACGGCGGGCCCCCTCGGGTGCGGTGCGGGTGTTGCCGCAGCCGGTGCACTGCCACAGTTCGGTGGCGTGCACGCGGCGGTGGGTGGTTTCCAGGTGCGCGCAGGTCGGGGTGTGGCACGGCATCCAGGCGAGGCCGCGCATCTCGGCGGTGGCCTTCAGCTCGGCGGCCAGCCGCATCTCGGTGTCGGCGTCGGGGCGGGGCACACGTCCGACGACGCGCTCGATCAGCCAGCCGAACAGGACCGCGACGCCGAGCGTGGCGGCGCAGGCGAGGAGCTTCACGACGCCACCCCCCGCTGCTTGACGCGGCAGGTGACCAGGCCGTGCTTCGCCCGCCAGGTGCGGTAGTCGACGCCGGCCTTCTCGAGGTCCGCGCGCATCTGCGGCGTGTCCATGCCGGTGATGTGGTCGACCGCGGCGTGCTGCGCGTCGATCACGCGCTCCTGCTCGTTCACGGCCTCCTGCAGGAACAGCACCTTGGAGGCGGCGTCCCCGTACTGGTGGTAGGCGACGGCGCGGACCTCGTCGCACGCCACCTCGATCGCCGCGGCACGGCCCTCGACGAGCTGCTGCACGTAGGCCTCGAGTTCGAGGATCCTGTTCTTCTTCCGGCCCCACATCAGGCCGTCGCCTCCGTCTGCTGGTAGGGGGCCAGGGGCCAGTCGCCGCGCACGCCGTCGGCGAGGTGCTCCTTGCCGGGGGTGCGGGCGAAGTAGTCGGCGAGGCCGGCAGCCTGTTCGGCGGCCCACTCGGTTTGCTTGTCGTGGAGGAAGGCGAGGTCGGCGTCGGCGATGACCGGCTCTTGCTGGGCGATGCGCCAGGCGACGCGGCATGCGGCGATCGCGTCGGCGTCGGCGGCGTGTGCCCCGTCCAGCGCGACCCGGTAGTGCTGGCACAGGTCGGTGAGGGTGCGCCCGCCTCTGCGGTAGCGGTCGATCTTCTTGTCCAGCACGCGGGGGTCGATGACGCGGAGCTGGTCGCCGACGCTGTCGGTGAGGGGCTGCACGCGGTGGCGTCGGGCCTCGCGGTCGAGCATCGTCAGGTCGAACGCGGCGTTCATCGCGACGATGGGGAAGCCGGCGAGCACGGCCTGAGAGAGCGCGGCGACGACCTGCTGGACGACCGCGCCCGCGGGCTGTCCTTCCTCGCGGGCCCTATCGGTGGTGATGCCGTGCACGGCGGCGGCCTCGGCGGGGATGTCCACGCCGGGGTTGGCGAGCCAGTTCGTGGTCTGGGTGGGGTGACCGCCGCCGACGAGGACGACGCAGGCGGTGACGATGCGGTCGGTCTCCGGGTTTGTGCCCGTAGTTTCAAGATCGAAGCCGCACATGCGGCCTGTGTGCCAGGTCATGGGATGCTCCTTGGGTTGGCGGTGACGCCCCCGATTTGGGCGGGGGCGTCACCGCGAAGTGGGCGGGGTTACTGCGGGGGCTGGGCGGTCTCAGGCCAGGCCTCGCCGCCGCCGTCGGCCGGCGCGGCGGTCAGCTCCTCGGAGGTGACCCGCGGCTCGGGAAACGCGTCGTCCACCGACAGCTCGCCCCGCTGGATCGAGCCGTAGAGGATGCCCAGGTCGGTGACGTCGTGCTCGGTCCACTTCCCGGTCGGGCGGCCGTACTTGGCCTCGATCCGGTCGACCGTCACGCCCATGCCCTCGAACGCCCGCAGGGCCTTGGAGATGCGCTGCGGCAGCGGCTCCCCGCCGCCGTTCGTCAGCGTCGCCCGGCACGTGTCGATCGCGGAGTCCACGAACCAGCCCGGCAGCACGGAGAAGATCGCCTGACGCACCCTGCGGGCGCCGTTGTTCGCGTTGTTCTCGTAGATGTCACGCAGCTCGGTCAGCGCCTGAGCGCCGCCCTTCTTGTCCCGCTTGTGCGGCACGATGAACGTGTTGCTGACGCGGGAGTTCTTCTCCACGTCCCACGCGAACGCCTGCATCTCCGACTGGCCGTACTCGTCGTCGCGGCGCATCTCGATCAGGCCGTGCTGCATGTTGCCCCAGATGCGGGCCAGCTCCCGGGCCAGGAACACCGACGCGCCGGTCACGGCGGAGCCGCCGCGCCGGTAGGAGTAGAACGCCTTCTCCGCCAGCGCGAGGCGGCCGCACGCCTGCTCCATCTCGACGACGGCGGACTGGATGTTGCGGGGGCACTGCTGGGCGACGACGACGGCGGCCTGCACCTCGGCTGCGGCGCGGGACTGCTCCACCGCGGTGCCCTGCCCGACACGGCCCGGGACGGCCGGCGGCGGGGTCTGCTGCTGGACGGGGTAGCTCACAGGTACTCCTCGATGTCACGGTTCTCAGCCCACTGGGGCAGTTGGAGGGAGACGACTTCGTCGTCGTAGCCGGGCCAGCGGTTCTCGGCGCGGCAGCGCTTGAACACCTGCAGGGCATGCCGGTTCTTCGCGGCGCCGATCCGCATGGCCATGTGGTCGAGGTGGAACACCGTCACCAGGTACGGCGCGCTCTTCTCCTGCACCACGAACAGGAACTGCGGCTCCGGGTCCATGCCCAGGGCCTTGATCCCGGACAGGTACCAGGCGGCCTGCTGGTGGTAGCCGTAGCTGTCGACCGCCCGCTGAAACGCCGACGGCTCGGCGGACACGGCGGTCTTGTAGTCCGGGACGATCAGCCGCTTGCGGGCGCCCTTGTTCGGCAGCCAGTCCAGCCGCGCCCTGCACATCACCCCGGTCGGCTCGTCCCGCCACACCAGGGTCTGTTCCGGCTGGCCGGTGCCCGGGGCGAACAGCTTCGAGGCGACCGGGTGGGCGCGGAGCGCGTCGGCCATCGCGGCGACCTGCTCGTAGTCCTTGGCCAGCAGCGGCAGCAGCCCGTCCTCACGCGCGGCGTCGCGCTCCTCGCGGGCGGCCTTGGTGCGCCAGTCCGGCGCCTCCACGACGTGGATCGTCGGGCCGTCGCCGAGGACGATGCGGTGCGCCGCGGACCCGAAGTCGAACGTGGCTCGCGGCTCCTGCCCGTTGTCCTGCTCGTGCCGGAACAGGGCCGGGCAGGACGGCGGCAGGAGACGGCGGGCGCCGGTCGACGAGAGGGAGCCGCCTGCGACGGGGTCGGCGTGGTACTGGTCGGCGGTGATGCCGGGGTAGAGGCCGGGTTCGGTGATGCCGGGCCCGGCGGCCGGGGCCGAAGCCCCAGCCTGCACGGTCGTTTCGGTCATGCGTGGCTCCTCGGGAGGTGGTTAGGGCGTGCGCCGATCGCGCGGCGCAGCAGGGCACGCGCGGCCAGGTGACGGCGCAGGGTGCGGCAGGCGGCGTACACGGCGGCGGGCATCCCCGCCGGCCGGTCACGGTTCGCGGCGATGCACACCACGGCGCCGAGCACGGCATAGGCGACGACCGAGCAGCCGAGGCAGAACAGGACCGTCACGACGTCACCGCCTTCGCGCGGCGGGCGGCGCGCTGGCGGCGCCCCTTCTCGGTGTTCGCGGCCGTGCACGGCTCGCAGCGGCACCCGTGGTTCTGGTACGTGGACGGCTTGCCGTGACCGGCCCGGTCCGCCCGCGCGGGGTCGGCGACCCGCCGGGACCGCATCTCGGCGCACTGCGCGGTGTTCGCCTCCCGGCACTGCTGGCAGCGGCAGCCCTTGGAGTAGGTCAGGCGGTGCCCGTGCCCCCGGTCGACGGGCGGCCGGCCGGGGTGGTCGACCGTCGCGTCGATCAGCCGCTGGGCGGTGTCGGCGGAGACAGCCAGTTGCAGCGCGATCTCGTCAAGGGGTCGCCCGGCCTGCGCCATTTCGGTGGCCATGCGCTGCCACGCGGTGAGGCGGCGGTGCGTCGGCACGTAGTCCCGGCCGGTCGGCGGCACGTACCGCCGCTCACGGCGCTTGGGCGCCGGCGCGGCGGGTTCGGCGTGGCCCTCGGTGGCCGGGGGCAGCCAGTCCTCGTCAAGCAGGGCCACCTCGGCCGGGCCGGTGTCGGCGGTGACCTTCTCCCCGCACGGGGTCGGGCAACCCGCGCACAGGCGAGCGGCCTCGGCGCGGGCGGCCGGGTCGGGCGTCTGCCCGTCGTCGGGGAACAACACGGCGTCGTACAGGCCGGGGTGACCGGCACACGGCAGGGCCACGGTGACGGTGCTCATCGCCGCCCCCCAACCTGCGCGGCGACCACGAAGGCCACCCCGAGGGAGATGCAGCCCAGCCCGAGCAGGGCCATGTCGAGCAGCGACATCACCGCTCACCC
>DASSBO010000505.1:0-12115 GCA_035698655.1 Streptomyces sp. | reverse complement strand
TGGCCAACGGCGCCACGGAGGTCATGTACGAGGGCACGCCCGACTCCCCGCACAAGGGCCGCTGGTGGGAGATCGTCGAGAAGTACGGCGTGACGATCTTCTACACCGCGCCGACGGCCATCCGCGCCTGCATGAAGTGGGGCGACGACATCCCCGAGCGCTTCGACCTCTCCTCGCTGCGCATCCTCGGTTCGGTCGGCGAGCCCATCAACCCCGAGGCCTGGGTCTGGTACCGGCACGTCATCGGCAAGGACCGCACGCCCGTGGTCGACACCTGGTGGCAGACCGAGACCGGCGGCATCATGATCAGCCCGCTGCCCGGCGTCACCGACGCCAAGCCGGGCTCCGCCCAGGTCCCGCTGCCGGGCATCTCCGCGACCGTCGTCGACGACTCCGGGAACGAGGTGCCGGACGGAAGCGGCGGCTACCTGGTGCTCACCGAACCGTGGCCGTCGATGCTGCGCACCGTCTGGGGCGACGACAAGCGGTTCCTGGACACCTACTGGTCCCGGTTCGAGAACAAGTACTTCCCGGGCGACGGCGCGAAGAAGGACGAGGACGGCGACATCTGGATGCTCGGCCGCGTCGACGACGTGATGCTGGTCTCCGGCCACAACATCTCCACCACCGAGGTGGAGTCCGCGCTGGTCTCCCACCCGAAGGTGGCCGAGGCGGCGGTCGTCGGTGCGGCCGACCCGCAGACCACCCAGGCGATCTGCGCGTTCGTCATCCTGCGCGGAACCGCCGCCGAGGACGAGGGCCTGGTCGACGAGCTGCGGCAGCACGTCGCCAAGCAGCTCGGCCCGATCGCCAAGCCCAAGCGGATCCTCCCGGTCGCGGAGCTGCCCAAGACCCGCTCCGGCAAGATCATGCGGCGCCTCCTGCGGGATGTCGCGGAGAACCGCGAGCTGGGTGACGTCACGACGCTCACCGACTCCTCGGTCATGGAGCTCATCCAGGCCAAGCTGCCCTCGGCGAACGCCGAGGACTGAGATAGCGACAGCTGCGGAGGGGCACCCGGCCCCCCCGGGTGCCCCTCTCGCGTGCGCGTCCGCGCCGCGCCGAGTGAGAGCGCCCGTGCCGGGCAGGGAGCATGATGGTCCGGCATGATCTGACCGACGGGTAGCAAGAGCGATCGAGCCAGGAGAGTGAGACACCCATGAGCAACGCCGACGACGGTCGCAGCATCGGCCAGCTGTTCGCCGCGGCCACCACCGAACTGTCGGCGCTGGTACACGACGAGATCGCGCTGGCCAAGGCGGAGATCCGCCAGGACGTCAAGCGCGGCGTCGCGGGCGGCGGCGCCGGCGCCGTGGCCGGAGTGCTGATCCTCTTCTCGCTGCCGGTGCTGAGCTTCGCCGCCGCGTACGGCATCCACAACCTGGGGCTGGGGCTCGCCTGGTCCTTCCTCATCGTGGGCGGCGCCTTCATCGTGGTGGCCGCCCTGCTCGGGCTCGTCGCGCTGAAGGCCTTCAAGAAGATCAAGCCGCCGGAGAAGTCCATCGCCGCGGCCAAGGAGACCAAGGCGGTGCTCGCCAAGGCCAAGCCGCACCCGCGTCCCACCCAGGCGGGCGGCCGCACCAGCCTGGAGAAGACGGGTCAGCCCGTGGCCTGAGGTCTCATCCTCCCGGGTGTGACACGCTCGTCCACATGACGCATCCGGACTCCCCCGCCGCCGTCGTGCGCCCGGACGGGCCGTGGACCCACCGGGACGTGGCGGCGAACGGCGCGCGGTTCCACATCGCGGAGCTGGGCGAGGGGCCACTGGTCCTGCTCGTGCACGGGTTTCCCCAGTACTGGTGGGCCTGGCGGCACCAACTCGCCGCTCTCGCCGACGCCGGCTACCGGGCCGTCGCGATGGATCTGCGGGGCGTCGGCGGCAGCGACCGCACTCCGCGCGGCTACGACCCGGCGAACCTCGCGCTCGACATCACCGGGGTGATCCGGTCGCTCGGCGAGCCGGACGCCGCGCTCGTCGGCCACGACCTGGGCGGATACCTGGCCTGGACGGCCGCCGTGATGCGTCCGAAGCTGATCCGCCGGCTGGCCGTCGCCTCGATGCCGCATCCGCGGCGCTGGCGCTCGGCGATGCTGCGGGACGTGCGGCAGACCGCGGCCGGCTCGCACATCTGGGGCTTCCAGCGGCCGTGGGTGCCGGAGCGTCAACTCGTCGCGGACGACGGAGCGCTGGTCGAGCGGCTCATCAGGGACTGGTCCGGGCCGGGACGGCCCCTCGCCGCGGACGAGGGCGCCCTGGAGCGCTACCGGCGGGCGATGTGCATCCCGTCCACCGCCCACTGCTCCGTCGAGCCGTACCGCTGGCTGGTGCGGTCACTGGCACGGCCGGACGGCTTCCAGTTCAACCGGCGCATGAAGCGGCCCGTGCGCGTGCCCACGCTGCACCTGCACGGCTCGCTGGACCCCGTGCTGCGCACCCGGAGCGCCGCCGGTTCCGGCGAGTACGTCGAAGCGCCCTACCGGTGGCGGCTGTTCGACGGCCTCGGACACTTCCCGCACGAAGAGGACCCGGCGGCGTTCAGCAACGAGCTGATCGACTGGCTCGCCGACCCCGAACCCGACCGCTGAGCCGGCACGGGCGGGCGCCGTCGATGCTCTTTTGATACCCCGTCAGGCGGTTATCCGGCTCTCCGCCCGGGCACAAGGCGGTTTATGGGCCGGAGGCACGACCAGCATGGCGTGGCACGCGAAACAGGCGACACGAGGCAGCGGCGTACCGGACGCGAGGTCCAGGGCGCCAGACCCGTCAGGCGAGGCGGCTTCGGCCAACGGCCGGACCATCGCCGGGAGATGGGCATCCGCCGCATCCTGCGCCGCCGTGCCCGCTGGATGGGCGCCCGGCTGCGGCAGCAGCGCGGCTGATCCCTGCGCGACGGCGCCTGCCACCGTCCCGGCGAGTACCCCGTGACACCCGTCGCACGCTGGCGTCACTCCGGTGGGTGACGTATGCAGCACGCATAGTCCGTTCGGGCCATCCACAATTGGGCCCGCAGGGGGTGTTGCGCTCTGTCGACCTTCCGTAACGTCCTCAACTGGCAGCGGTGAATATGCCGCTCGCCGCCGTGGGGGAGCCCTGATTCGGGAGAGGACGGCACCGGTGATGAACTGGGTAACCGACTGGAGTGCACAGGCCGCCTGTCGCACGACGGATCCGGATGAACTGTTCGTGCAAGGAGCGGCACAGAACCGCGCCAAGGCAGTCTGCACCGGCTGTCCGGTGCGGACGGAGTGTCTGGCCGACGCGCTCGACAACCGCGTCGAGTTCGGCGTGTGGGGTGGGATGACGGAAAGGGAGCGACGGGCACTGCTGCGCCGCCGCCCGACGGTCACCTCGTGGCGCCGGCTGCTGGAGACGGCGCGCACGGAGTACGAGCACAACGCGGGCATGCTGCCCGCCGGCATCGACTCCGACGAGCACTACGCGGAGCACCACGAGGAGTACGCCGCAGCGGTCGGCTGACACGGGACGCGGACGCCTCCGCGTCGCAGGCCGGCGGCGAAGGCATAGGGTCGCCCCATGACGAAGTGGGAATACGCGACCGTGCCGCTTCTGGTGCACGCGACCAAGCAGATCCTGGACACCTGGGGCGAGGACGGCTGGGAGCTCGTCCAGGTCGTCCCCGGGCCGAACAACTCCGAGCAGCTCGTGGCCTACCTGAAGCGGGAGAAGGCATGAGCGGCGCCGTCGAGGCGAAGATCGCCGAGCTCGGCCTGACGCTGCCGGAGGTCGCGGCACCGGCGGGCGCGTACGTGCCGGCGCTGCGCTCGGGCGACTACGTCTTCACCGCCGGGCAGGTGCCGTTCGTCGACGGCAAACTGCCCGCGGCCGGCAAGGTCGGCGCCGAGGTGTCGGCGGAGCAGGCCAAGGAGCTCGCCGGGGTGTGCGCGCTGAACGCGCTGGCCGCCGTGAAGTCCGTCGTCGGCGACCTGGACCGGATCGTGCGGGTGGTCAAGGTCGTCGGCTTCGTCGCCTCGGCACCCGACTTCACCGCACAGCCCGGCGTGATCAACGGCGCCAGCGAACTGCTCGGCGAGGTCCTGGGCGACAAGGGCGTGCACGCGCGCAGCGCCGTCGGCGTCGCGGTGCTGCCGCTGGACTCGCCCGTCGAGGTCGAGATCCAGGTCGAGATCGCGGACTGATCCGGTGCCGGCCCCGGCCCCTCTCGAACATCCGGCCGGGGCCCCGTAGCATCCGGCACATGACCTCCTCGAACGGCCAGTGGTACCCGCCGGAGTGGCCGGCCCGCATCCGCGCCCTCGCCGCGGGCGAGCTGACGCCGGTCACCCCGCGCCAGGCCGCCACCGTCATGCTGCTGCGCGACACCGCCGCGGGGCCCGCCGTCCACATGCTGCGCCGACGCGCCTCCATGGCCTTCGCCGGAGGCGCGTACGCGTACCCGGGCGGCTCCGTGGACCCGCGGGACCGGCACGACGACCGGGGGGAGCGCACGGACGCCTCCGAGGTGCGCGACATCGGCTGGGCCGGCCCGTCCCGCACCGAGTGGGCAGCCCGGCTCGGCACCGACGAGGCCACGGCGCAGGCGCTGGTCTGCGCGGCCGTACGGGAGACCTTCGAGGAGGCCGGCGTGCTGCTCGCCGGCCCGGACGAGGACACCGTCGTCGCCGACACCACCGGCGAGGACTGGGAGCGCGACCGGGCGGCGCTGGTGGCCCGCGAGTTCTCCTTCGCCGAGTTCCTCGCGCGCCGCGGCCTGCTGCTGCGCAGCGACCTGCTCGGCGCCTGGGCCCGCTGGATCACCCCCGAGTTCGAACAGCGCCGCTACGACACCTTCTTCTTCGTCGCCCTGCTGCCCGAGGGCCAGCGCACCCGCAACGCCTCCACGGAGGCCGACCACACCGCCTGGCTGCGGCCCTCGGAAGCGGCCGCGGGCTACGACGCCGGCGAGCTGCTGATGATGCCCCCGACCATCGCGACGCTGCGTCAGCTGACGCCCTACGACGACGCGGCCGCCGCCCTCGCGGGCAGCGCGGACCGCGACCTGACCCCGGTCCTGGCCCGCGCCCGGCTGGTCGACGACCACGTGGAGCTGAGCTGGCCGGGGCACGAGGAGTTCACCAAGCGGGTGGAGCGATGACGGCAGCATCGGACCTGCCCGGCCGCCCGCTCGGCGGCGCCATCGACGGCACCGGCACCGCACGGGCCCGCTGCGTGCTGGCGCCCAACCCGTCGGCGATGACGCTGGACGGCACCAACACCTGGATCGTCGCCGAACCGGGCTCCGACCGGGCCGTCGTCGTCGACCCGGGCCCGCTCGACGAGACGCACCTGCGGCACGTCGTCGAGACCGCCGAGCAGGCGGGCATGCGGATCGCGCTCACCCTCCTCACCCACGGCCACCCCGACCACGCGGAGGGCGCGGCCCGCTTCGCCGAGCTGACCCGCACCCCTGTCCGCGCCCTGGACCCGGCGCTGCGGCTCGGGGACGAGGGGCTGGCGGCCGGCGACGTCGTCACCACCGGCGGCCTGGAACTGCGGGTCGTTCCGACGCCGGGGCACACCGGCGACTCGCTGTCCTTCCACCTGCCGGCGGACGGCGCGGTGCTGACCGGGGACACCGTGCTGGGGCGGGGTACGACCGTCGTCGCGCATCCGGACGGGCGGCTGGGGGACTACCTGGACTCGCTGCGCCTGCTGCGTTCGATGACCGTCGACGACGGCGTGCACACGGTGCTGCCGGGGCACGGGCCGCTGCTCGCGGACGCGCAGGGGGTGATCGACTTCTACCTGGCCCACCGGGCGAACCGGCTCGCGCAGGTGGAGACGGCCGTCGAGGCCGGCGACCGTACACCGCAGGAGGTCGTCGCGCGGGTGTACGCGGACGTGGACCGGTCGCTGTGGCCGGCGGCGGAGCTGTCCGTGCGGGCCCAGCTCGACTATCTGGGTGAGCACGGCCTCATCTGACTGAGGAGGCCGTGCTCGGCTGATCGGGGGCGGCGCTGTCGGGCGCGGTCAGCGGCTGCGCTTGGCGAGGCGCTCGATGTCCAGCAGGATCACCGCGCGGGCCTCCAGCCGCAGCCAGCCGCGCCCGGCGAAGTCCGCGAGCGCCTTGTTGACCGTCTCGCGGGACGCGCCGACCAGCTGGGCCAGCTCCTCCTGCGTCAGGTCGTGCACGACGTGGATGCCCTCTTCGGACTGCACGCCGAAGCGGCGCGAGAGGTCCAGGAGCTGCTTGGCGACACGGCCCGGCACGTCGGAGAAGACCAGGTCGGACATCGAGTCGTTGGTGCGGCGCAGCCGGCGGGCGATGGCGCGCAGCAGCGCCGAGGCGACCTCGGGGCGCACATTCAGCCAGGGGAGCAGGTCGCCGTGGCCCAGGCCCAGCAGCTTGACCTCGGTCAGCGCGGTGGCCGTCGCGGTACGCGGGCCGGGGTCGAACAGGGACAGCTCACCGATGAGCTCGCCCGGGCCGAGGACGGCCAGCATGTTCTCGCGGCCGTCGGGCGAGGTGCGGTGCAGCTTCACCTTGCCCTCGGTGACGACGTAGAGCCGGTCGCCGGGGTCGCCCTCGTGGAACAGGGCGTCGCTTCTGGCCAGCGTCGCTTCGGTCATGGAGGCGCGCAGCTCAGCGGCCTGCTCCTCGTCGAGCGCCGCGAAGAGTGGGGCGCGCCGCAGAACGTCGTCCACGAGTCTCTCCTTGTCGACCTGCCCACGGAACCTTGCTGTCGGACCCCATGATGCCGGACGTGAAAACCATGCGATCAGTCACAAGTTTGACGCACGCTGTCCGCCACTCCTACGGCAGGGGGCCGTTTGGCCCGGGAATTCCCTACGTGCGGGGCGAATGTCGGTCGCTCCCCGTAGGCTGGCCGGGTGTCCAATACCCCAGTAGAGCACGGAGAGAGGGGGCCGGGCGGGTGACGCAGGCGAAGGATTCCGCTGAGGGCGAACAAGGGGCCGCGAAGAGTCCCGCAGCACCCCGGAAGAGCGCGGGCAGGAAGCCGGAGTCGCGGCTGGCGACGGTCCGGCGCGCGCGGCGGATGAACCGCGAACTGGCGGAGGTCTACCCCTACGCCCACCCGGAGCTGGACTTCGAGAACCCCTTCGAGCTGCTGGTGGCCACGGTGCTGTCCGCGCAGACCACCGACCTGCGCGTCAACCAGACCACGCCCGCCCTGTTCGCCGCCTACCCCACCCCGGAGGACATGGCCGCGGCCGAGCCGGAGCGTCTGGAGGAGCTCATCCGGCCCACCGGCTTCTTCCGCGCCAAGGCCAGGTCCCTCCTCGGCCTGTCCGCCGCCCTGCGCGACGACTTCGGCGGCGAGGTGCCCGGAAAGCTGAAGGACCTGGTCAAGCTGCCGGGCGTCGGCCGCAAGACGGCCAACGTCGTCCTCGGCAACGCCTTCGGCGTCCCCGGCCTGACCGTGGACACGCACTTCGGCCGCCTCGTGCGCCGCTTCGGCTGGACCGAACAGACCGACCCGGAGAAGGTCGAGGCGGAGATCGCCGAGATGTTCCCCAAGAGCGAGTGGACGATGCTCTCCCACCGGCTGATCTTCCACGGCCGCCGCGTGTGCCACTCCCGCAAGCCCGCCTGCGGCGCCTGCCCCGTCGCCGCGCTCTGCCCCGCCTACGGCGAGGGCGAGACGGACCCGGAGAAGGCGAAGAAGCTGCTCAAGTACGAGATGGGCGGCCATCCCGGCCAGCGTCTGAAGCCTCCGGCCGACTACCCGGGCGAGCCGGCGCCCCCGCTGGGGGCCCGCCGGTGAGCCCTGCCCGATCCGCCGGCCCCGACTCCGTCCACGGCCCGCACAGCATGCACGACCCGGACAGCACGCACGTCCCGCAGCACACCGAGAACGGCACGCCCGTCCCCGTCCCCGTCAGCAGCGAGGGCTTGCCCGGCTGGCTGGCCCCGGTGGCGCACGCCGCGCGCGAGGTGCGGCCCGAGCAGCTCAGCCGCTTCCTGCCGCCCGCCGAGGGCGGCCGCCCCTCCGCCGTCCTCATCCTCTTCGGCGAGGGCCCGCACGGCCCCGACCTGCTGCTGATGGAACGGGCGACCAGCCTGCGTTCCCACGCCGGCCAGCCCGCCTTCCCCGGCGGCGCGCTCGACCCGGAGGACGGCGACCCGGCCGGCGACGGGCCGCTGCGTGCCGCGCTGCGCGAGGCCGAGGAGGAGACCGGGCTCGACCCGTCCGGCGTGCAGGTCTTCGCCACGCTCCCGGCGCTCTACATCCCGGTGAGCGATTTCGTCGTCACGCCCGTGCTGGCCTGGTGGCGCCGCCCCACGCCGGTCTCCCCCGTCGACCCGGCCGAGACGGCCCGCGTCTTCCGCGTCCCGGTCTCCGACCTGACGGACCCGGCCAACCGCGCCACCGCCGTCCACCCCAGCGGCTACCGGGGCGCGGCCTTCGCCGTCGGCCCGGCGCTGGTCTGGGGCTTCACGGCAGGGGTGATCGACCGGCTGCTGCACCTGGCGGGCTGGGAACGCCCCTGGGACCGCGACCGCGTCCTCCCCCTCGACTGGCACTCGTGAACGCCCGGCGTTCCCCCACACCCGTCCCACGTGCCGCACGCGAAGCCCGCGCGGCCGCCCTGACGACGTCTCTGCGAGGCTGATGCGGTGAACCTGCTGGACATACTGCTCGTGGTCGCCGCCGTGTGGTTCGCGGTCATCGGCTACCGCCAGGGCTTCGTCGTCGGAATCCTGTCGGTGATCGGCTTCCTCGGCGGCGGCCTCGCCGCCGTCTACCTGCTGCCCGTGCTGTGGGACGAGCTGACCGACGACGCCAAGCCCGGCACGCTCGGCGTGCTGGCCGCCGTGGTGGTCGTCATAGTCGCCGCCTCCGTCGGCCAGGCGCTGACCACCCACCTGGGCAACCAGATGCGCGACCACATCACCTGGTCACCGGCCCGCGCCCTGGACGCCACCGGCGGCGCCCTGGTCAACGTGCTGGCCATGCTGCTCGTCGCCTGGCTGATCGGCTCCGCCCTCGCCGGCACCTCGCTGCCCACGGTCAGCAAGCAGGTCCGCGACTCCAAGGTGCTGCTCGGCGTCTCGCAGGTCGTCCCCCAGCAGGCCAACACCTGGTTCGCCGACTTCTCCACCGTCCTCGCCCAGAACGGCCTCCCGCAGGTCTTCTCCCCCTTCTCCGACGAGAAGATCACCTCCGTCCCGCCCCCGGACCCGAAGCTCGCGAACAGCCCGGTCGTCGCGCAGGCCCGCAAGTCGATCGTCAAGGTCGTCGGCACGGCCCCCGGCTGCGGCAAGGTCCTCGAGGGCACCGGCTTCGTCTTCGACCGGCACCGCGTCATGACGAACGCCCACGTCGTCGGCGGCGTCGACCACCCGACCGTGCAGATCGGCGGCGAAGGGCAGCGCTACCAGGCGACCGTCGTCCTCTACGACTGGGAACGCGACATCGCCGTCCTCGACGTGCCCGAGCTGGACGCCCCCGCCCTGCGCTTCTCCGACGACGACGCCGCCACCGGCTCCGACGCGATCATCGCCGGCTTCCCGGAGAACGGCCCCTTCGACGTCCGCGCCGCCCGGGTGCGCGACCGCATCCAGGCCAACGGCCCGGACATCTACCACCGCGGCACCGTCCAGCGGGACGTCTACTCCCTCTACACCACCGTCCGGCAGGGCAACTCCGGCGGACCGCTGCTCACCCCCGACGGGAAGGTGTACGGCGTCGTCTTCGCCAAGTCCCTCGACGACAACCACACCGGCTACGCGCTGACGGCGGACGAGGTACGCCCCGACATCCGCCGCGGCCGCACCGCCGACCACCCGGTGGACAGCCAGGCCTGCGCCCTCTGATTCCGGCCATGTCGTGACGGGGGGCTAGGCTTCCCCCTATGGCAAAGAAGCGTTCGGACGGCAGAGGGAGCGCGACGCAGCAGGCCGCGAAGTTCCTCGGGGTCAGCGTGCTCGCCGGAGCCGTCATGGCCGGGCTGGCGCTGCCCGCCATCGGCCTGGTCGGCCTGGGAAGCAAGAAGACGGTGGAGAGCTTCGACAAGCTGCCCGCCAACTTCAAGCGCCCGCCGCTGAGCCAGCGCACCACGATCCTCGCCGCCGACGGCAGCAAGATCGCCGACGTCTACTCCCGTAACCGCACGGTCGTGGACCTCAAGGACATCTCGCCGTGGATGCAGAAGGCCCTCGTCGACATCGAGGACTCCCGTTTCTACGAGCACGGCGCCCTCGACCTGCAGGGTGTCCTGCGCGCCCTGCAGGAGAACGCCAGCTCCGGCGAGATCAGCCAGGGTGCGTCGACGCTGACCCAGCAGTACGTCAAGAACGTCTTCATCGAAGAGGCGTACAAGGACAAGGAAGCCGTCCAGCACGCCACCCGGCAGACCATCGGCCGGAAGATCAAAGAGCTCAAGTACGCCATACAGGTGGAGAAAGAGCTCACGAAGAAGCAGATTCTCGAGAACTACCTCAACATCACCTTCTTCGGCGAGCAGGCCTACGGCGTCGAGGCGGCGTCCCAGCGGTACTTCTCCAAGCACGCGGCCGACCTGCAACCGGCCGAGGCGGCGCTGCTGGCCGGCCTCGTCCAGTCGCCCAGCGCCTACGACCCGATCAACAACCCGGACCGGGCGAAGAAGCGGCGCAACGTCGTGCTGAACCGGATGGCTCAGCTCGGCGACCTGTCGAAGAAGCAGGCGGAGAAGGCGAAGGCCAAGCCGCTCGGCCTGGACGTCAGCTCACCGCAGCGCGGCTGCATCACCGCCGACAACGGCGCCGCGTTCTTCTGCGACTACGTGGAGCACGTCTTCCTCAACAACCCGGCCTTCGGCAAGACCAAGAAGGCGCGCGAGAAGCGCTGGAAGCAGGGCGGCCTGACGATCAAGACGACCCTCGATCCGAAGGCGCAGAAGGCGGTCGGGGACTCGATCAAGAACCACGTCTACGCCTCGGACGACGTCGCCACGGCCGTGACCCTCGTCGAGCCGGGCACCGGCAAGATCAAGGCCATGGGCCAGTCGCGCCCCTACGGCTACAACACCAAGGAACACCAGACAGGGATCAACCTGTCCGTCGACCACTCCATGGGCGGCGGCAACGGCTTCCAGTCCGGCTCGACGTTCAAGCCGGTGGTGGCCGCGGCGGCGCTGGAGAAGGGTGTCAGCCCGTACAAGGAGTACCCGTCGCCGTACAAGATGGCGTACCCCTCGCCGGTCGACACCTGTGGCAAACAGTGGGTGAACACCGATGGCGCCACGCTCTCGAACGAGAACGAGTCCGAGGTCGGCCCGTTCCGGATGAAGAAGGCGACGGCCCTCTCCATCAACACCTACTACGTGTCGCTGATCAGTGACATCGGCATCTGCCCGGTGGTGAAGACGGCCGAGGGCATGGGCATCCACCGTGCCGACGGCGCCGACCTGCAGCAGCTTCCGTCGATCGCGCTGGGCACCCAGCCGGTGACGACGCTGACGATGGCCTCCGCGTATGCCACGTTCGCCAACAACGGTGTGCACTGCACGCCGGTCGCCATCGAGTCGATCACCGACGCGAACGGCAAGAGCCTCGACGTCCCGAAGACGGAGTGCAAGCGCGCGATGTCGGAGAAGACCGCCAAGACGGTCAACTCCCTCCTGCGCGGCGTCGTCGAGGACGGCACCGGCACGAAGGCCGGCCTGGACGACCGCGACAGCGCCGGCAAGACCGGCACCACCGACTCCCGCTACGCCGCCTGGTTCGTCGGGTACACCGCCAAGATGGCCGGCGCGGTGTGGGTCGGCGGCCCCACGCACAACGTCTCCATGGTCGACATCACCATCGGCGGCCAGTACTACCCGAAGGTCTTCGGCGCCGGCGTCCCCGGCCCGATCTGGCACGACGCGATGAGCGGCGCACTGGCCGGTGTCCCGGCCGAGAGCCTGGACGTGGAGAAGGTCAAGGACAAGAAGCCGGGCGAGGACAAGAAGGACGACGAGCACGGCGACGATCACGGGGACGACCACGGCGACGACGACAGCCCGCTTCCGGACGTCTCCATCCCGCCGGGCTTCATTGGCGGCGGCGGTAACGGCGGGCCGGGCGGCGGCCACGGCAACGGGAACGGCGGTGGCGGCCACAAGTGGCCGTGACCGGCACCGTCACCTGACACGCCTGAGGGGCGG
>DASSBO010000504.1:0-2480 GCA_035698655.1 Streptomyces sp. | reverse complement strand
GTGACCGCCCGGCGGACTGACCCGCGTACCGCGTACGACAGGTGTGGGGCGGTATCCCGTCGGGAGACCGCCCCACACCGCGTTCGCCGGCCGGCGGGAGCCGCGGCTCCCGCCGGCGGTGTCACTTGCCCTTGGCGGCTTCCTTGAGCTTGGAGCCCGCCGACACCTTGACGCTGTAGCCGGCCGGGATCTCGATCGGGTCGCCGGTCTGCGGGTTGCGCGCGGTGCGCGCGGCACGGTGGGTGCGCTCGAAGGTGAGGAAACCGGGGATGGTCACCTTCTCGTCGCCCTTGGAGACCACCTCGCCCACGGTCTCGGCGAGCGCGGCCAGAACGGCGTCGGCGTCCTTGCGGGTCACCTCGGCGCGCTCGGACAGAGCGGCCACCAGCTCACTGCGGTTCATAGTCTGTTACTCCCGTGTCTTTCTTGCCATTGAGGCGTGAGATCGAAGCCGATGCTGCCAGGGCCCTCGGACAGTCCCCGGACCCGGGTCCCACGTTCAGACCCTCGCGCCCAGGTCGCATCCTGCCCCTACCTGCGGCGGAAAGGCCAATCCGGGGGCCTGTGGCGCGCGTGTCGGACGCCGGGTCGCCGCCTCGCGCAACTCTAAGGGGACCGAACGGGTGAAGCCGGGACACCACGCCGAACCGGACCGTGCGGGCTTCTGCGGGCCGCCGGACGGCTCAGGGACGGTCCTCCGGGGTGCCGGGCAGGGCCGACTCGCCCGCGGCCTTCACCGCGTCGCGCACGGCGCCGGCGACGGCACCGGAGACCTTCTCGTTGAACACGCTCGGAATGATGTAGTTCGCGTTCAGCTCGTCGCCGAGGACGACGTCGGCCAGCGCGTGGGCCGCCGCCAGCATCATCTCCTCGGTGACGGTGCGGGACTGGGCGTCGAGCAGGCCGCGGAAGACGCCGGGGAAGACCAGCACGTTGTTGATCTGGTTCGGGAAGTCCGAGCGGCCGGTGGCGACGACGGCGGCGGTGCGGCGGGCCTCTGCCGGGTCGACCTCCGGGTCCGGGTTGGCGAGTGCGAAGACGATGGCACCTTCCGCCATCGTGGCGACGTCCTTGCCGTCCAGCACGTTCGGGGCGGAGACGCCGATGAAGACGTCCGCGCCGGCCACGGCGTCCTTGAGCGTGCCGGTGATGTCGTCCGGGTTGGTGTTGTCGGCGATCCAGCGCAGCGGCGACTCCTTGTCGGCGCTCACCAGGTCGGTGCGCCCGGAGTGGACGACGCCGTGGATGTCGGCGACGACGGCGTGCTTGACGCCGGCGGCCAGCAGCAGCTTCAGGATGGCCGTCCCGGCGGCGCCGGCGCCGGACATCACCACGCGCACGTCCTCGATGCGCTTGTCGACCACGCGCAGCGCGTTGACGAGCGACGCGAGCACGACGATGGCGGTGCCGTGCTGGTCGTCGTGGAAGACGGGGATGTCGACGGCCTCGCGCAGCCGGGCCTCGATCTCGAAGCAGCGGGGCGCGGAGATGTCCTCGAGGTTGATGCCGGCGAAGCCGGGGGCGAGCGCCTTGACGATCTCCACGATGGCGTCGGTGTCCTGGGTGTCCAGGCACAGCGGCCAGGCGTCGATGCCGGCGAAGCGCTTGAAGAGGGCGGCCTTGCCCTCCATGACGGGGAGGGCGGCCTTCGGGCCGATGTTGCCCAGGCCGAGCACGGCCGAGCCGTCGGTGACGACGGCGACGCTGTTGCGCTTGATCGTCAGCCGGCGCGCGTCCTCGGGGTGCTCGGCGATCTGCGTGCACACGCGGGCGACGCCGGGCGTGTAGACCATGGAGAGGTCGTCACGGTTGCGAATGGGGTGTTTGGACGACATCTCGATCTTGCCACCGAGGTGCATCAGGAAGGTACGGTCGGAGACCTTGCCGAGGTTGACGCCCTCAATCTCGCGCAGCTTGCCGACGATCTCGTCGGCGTGCGCGGTGGAGCTGGCGGCGATGGTGACGTCGATGCGCAGCCGTTCGTGGCCGGACGCCGTGACGTCGAGGCCGGTGACCGAGCCGCCGGAGGATTCGACGGCCGTGGTGAGCTGAGAGACCGCGGTCCCGCCGGCGGGGACCTCCAGGCGGACCGTCATCGAGTACGAGACGCTGGGCGCCGTTGCCATGGCCGACTTCCTCTGCTTTCCCTTGTTCGAGATGTGCCGTCCTGCGGCACGCTCACAGATAGTCCCACCTACCACCAGGTATCCGGTAACCGCCCCCTGGTTTCGGAAAGAGCTTTCCACATTACGAGATAAGTGGCGTCGGCGGAACCGCCGGGACACGACGACGTGCCCGCCGCCCCTGAGGGCGGCGGGCACGTCGTCGTACGAAGAAGAAGGTGGCACCGACCCGCCAGCTCGCCTCGCGGCAAGTGGCCGCTCGCAGCGGCAATGGTTGGGCCCGGGGGCATGGATCGGGCCGGTGCCACATCCAGGCTAACAAACGCTCCCCGTACGGCATTCCGGCCGGAATCCGGG
>DASSBO010000503.1:0-5161 GCA_035698655.1 Streptomyces sp. | reverse complement strand
GTAGCTGCGCGGGGTCTGCGTGAGTCCGGCGGCTCCGGTGCGGACGAGGTCGGCGGCGGTGGCCAGCCGGGCGACGGCCTCGGTGGCGAGCGGGTCGCAGACGGTGAAGGGCAGCCGGACGAAGCCCTCGAAGGCGCCGTCGACGCCGAAGCGGGGACCGGAGGGTACCCGGACGCCGGACCGCTCCCCGGCCTCGGCGATGCGCGATCCGGACAGGCCGCCGGTGCGCACCCAGAGGGTGAGTCCGCCGTGCGGGACGGTGAACTCCCAGTCGGGCAGGGTGGCGCGCAGGGCGGCGACCAGGTCGTCACGGTTGCGCCGGGCGGAGAGCCGCCGCTGGGCCACGGCCTGGTCCCAGCCGTCTCCGCTCAGCAGGCCGGCGACGGCGAGCTGTTCGAGGACGGGGCTGCCCAGGTCGGCGTAGGCGCGGGCCGCGACGAGGCTGCGGATCATTTCGGGGGCGGCGCGGACCCAGCCGATGCGCAGGCCCGCCCACACGGCCTTGCTCACGGAGCCGACGGTGATCACGGCTGAACCGGCCGGGTCGTAGGCGGCCATGGGGGCGGGCCGCCGCGTCTCGGGGTCGAGGGTGAGCTCGGCCATGGTCTCGTCGGCGACCAGCAGGGTGCCGGCAGCGCGCGCGGCCTCGATCAGTTCGCGGCGCTGGTCGTCTCCGGCGAGCGCTCCGGTGGGGTTGTGGTAGTCGGCGACGACGTAGGCCATCCGGGGAGCGGCGTCGCGCAGGACCTGGCGCCAGGCGGCCAGGTCCCAGCCCGTGGGGCTGCCGGCCATGGGGACGGGCACGAGGCGGTTTCCGGCATCCCGGAGCAGTTGCAGGATGTTGGCATAGCTGGGGTGTTCGACGGCGACGCGTTCGCCGCGGGGCGCAAGGAGGCGGGCCAGCGCTGCGACGGCGCCCATCGCCCCGGTGGTGATCATGATCTGTTCGGGCATGGTGGGGATGCCGCGTGCGGTGTAGCGGTCGGCGACGGCCTCGCGCAGCACGGGCAGGCCGGCCGGGTAGTCCCCGTGCGTGTGGGTGTAGGGCGGCAGTTCGGCCAGCGCCTGCTCGAAGGCCTGGGTGAGGTGGGGTTCGGGCGCGGTCAGCGCGGCGCAGCCCAGGTCGATGACCGTCTCGGCAGTCTCCGGCGGGAGCGGCTCCAGCGCACGGGTCGGGACGGGGTTGCCGGCCGGCACGGCGGTCCAGCTGCCGGCGCCGCGGCGGGAGGCGAGGAAGCCGTCGGTGCGCAGGGCGTCGAAGGCCGCGGCCACGGTGGTGCGCGAGACGGTGAGGGCGGCGGCCAGTTCCCGCTCGGCGGGCAGCCGGGTGGCGACGGGGAGCCGGCCTTCGAGGACGAGCAGGCGGATGCCGTCGGCCAGGGCCCGGTAGGCGGGGGTACGGCGCCCGTCGTGGGCGGCGGAGCCGGCGCCGGCCCGCTGCGAGCCGAGCAGACGGGCCAGTTGGGGGGCACCCACGGCGGAACTCCACTGCACCATGCGATCAGTCCACCTCTCGACGATTGGCCATGGAAGTGGCCCTTTCCCCCGGTCCAGGATGCCAGACGCCAGTCCACCGCGTCCGAGGGAGGTCCGACTTGTCACACGTCAGCAGGCCGGAGGGCAGTCTCGTGCGGCGCCTCGTACAGCTGTACGTCGGCCTCGTGTTGTACGGGGCGAGTGCGGCGTTCATGGTGCGGGCCGGCCTCGGGCTCGATCCGTGGGACGTCTTCCACCAGGGGGTGGCCGAGCGCACCGGGCTGTCGATCGGCACCGTGTCGGTGCTCGTCGGCGCCTTCGTGCTGGTGTTGTGGTGGCCGCTGCGGCAGCGCCCGGGGCTGGGCACGGTCTCGAACGTCGTGGTGATCGGCACGTCGATGGACGCGACGCTGTGGCTGGTGCCGCACCTGGAGGCGATGGCGGTGCGGGTGCCGCTCATGGCCGGCGCGGTGGTGCTCAACGGCGCGGCCACCGGCATGTACATCTCGGCGCGCTTCGGGCCCGGCCCCCGCGACGGGCTGATGACGGGGCTGCACCGGGTCACGGGCCGCTCGATCCGCTTGATGCGCACCTGTGTCGAGGTGACCGTGCTCGCCACCGGATTCGCGCTCGGCGGCTCGGTCGGCGTCGGCACCGTGGTCTACGCGCTGGCCATCGGTCCGCTGGCGCAGTTCTTCCTGCGGATCTTCGCCGTGCCGGGCGCCGAGGGCGGGCGGTCCCCGGTGGCGGTGCGCGTCGTGCAAGCGCGGCGCGCCATACTGCGACGGTGACGGATACGGCGGACACCACAGACACGAGGACCACCCTGCATCCCTTCCTCGACGCTCCCGCGCCACTGGCCTTCGCCCACCGCGGCGGGGCCGCCGACGGGCTGGAGAACACGCTCAGCGCCTTCCGGCAGGCCGTCGAGCTGGGTTACCGCTACCTGGAGACCGACGTGCACCTGACCGGCGACGGCCGGCTGGTGGCGTTCCACGACGAGACGCTGGACCGGGTGACCGACGGCACCGGGCCGATCGCCGAGCTGCCGTGGGAGACGGTGCGCCGGGCCCGGGTGGGCGGCATGGAGCGGGTTCCGCTCTTCGCCGACCTGCTGGAGGCTCTCCCCGGGGCCCGCTGGAACATCGACGTCAAGGCGCCCCGGGCGCTGGAGCCGCTGCTGGAGCTGGTGGAGGCGCACGCGGCGTGGGACCGGGTGTGCGTCGGCTCGTTCGACGAGAACCTGGTGGCGCGCGCGCAGCGGCTGGCCGGTGCCCGGCTCGCCACGTCGCTGGGGACTGCCGGGGTGCGGGCGCTGCGCCTGCGGTCGTGGGGGATGCCCGTGGGCGTGCGGCGGAGCGCGGTGTGCGTGCAGGTGCCGGTGCGGCACGGCCGGCTGCGGGTGGTCGACGCCGCGTTCGTGCGTGCGGCACACCGGCGGGGGCTGCAGGTGCACGTGTGGACGGTCAACGACCGGGCGCAGATGGGGGCTCTGCTGGACCTGGGAGTGGATGGCATCATGACCGATCACACGGAGACGTTGCGCGAGGTGCTGACCGAGCGGAGGGCCTGGCCTGGCTGACCACCCGCCGCGTCGGCGGGCGCGGCGTGCGTTCACGGGCGGGCGGAGGACTCAGGTGGCGGAGACGGTCGCGGCGCGGTCCGCGGGGGAGGCCGGTGACCGCCGGCGCGAGCAGCGGGGCTGGTACTTCTACGACTGGGCGAACTCGGTCTTCTCGACGATCGTCATCACCGTCTTCCTCGGCCCGTACCTGACGGGGATCGCGGAGGCGGCCGCCGACGCCCAGGGCTATGTGTACCCGCTGGGCCTGCCGGTGCGGGCGGGCTCCTACTTCGCGTACGTGATCTCCGCCTCGGTGTTGCTGTCGGTGCTGGCGATGCCGCTGGCGGGCGCGCTCGCGGACCGTACCGGCCGGAAGAAGCCGATCCTCGGCGTCGCCGCGTACGTGGGGTCGGCGGCCACCGTCGGGATGGTCTTCCTGGGCGGGGACCGCTACCTGCTGGGCGGGGCGCTGCTCATCGTGGCGAACGTGGCTTTCGCCGTCGCGGTCGTCGTCTACCACGCGTTCCTGCCGCAGATCGCCGAGCCCGCCGAGCGGGACGCGGTCTCCTCCCGGGGCTGGGCGTTCGGCTACGCGGCAGGCGCCCTGGTGCTGGTGGCGGACCTGGCGCTCTTCCTCGGGCACGGTGCGCTGGGGCTGTCCGAGGGGGCGGCGGTGCGGCTCTGCCTCGGATCGGCCGGGCTGTGGTGGGCGGGCTTCACCCTGATACCGCTGCGCCGGCTGCGGGAGCGGCCGGCCGGCGGCGGCGCGGCGGGCGCGTCCCTGGGTGCCGGGGTGCGGCAGTTGGCGGCGACGTTCCGGGAAATCCGCCGGTATCCGCTCACGCTGATGTTCCTGCTGGCCTTCCTGATCTACAACGACGGGGTGCAGACGGTCATCTCGCAGGCCTCCGTCTTCGGCGCACAGGAGCTGGGCCTGGACCAGACGACGCTGATCGCGGCGATCCTGCTGGTACAGGTGCTGGCGGTGGCGGGAGCCCTGCTGCTCGGGCGGCTGGCCCGGCGCTACGGAGCCAAGCGCACGGTGCTCGGCTCGCTGGTGGCGTGGACGGTGCTGGTGGCGGGCGGCTACTTCCTCCCGGCGGGCGCGCCGGTGTGGTTCTTCGTGCTGGCGGCCGGCATCGGCATGGTGATGGGCGGCAGCCAGGCGCTCTCCCGGTCGCTGTTCGCCCAGCTGATTCCGGCAGGCAAGGAGGCCGAGTACTTCTCGCTGTACGAGGTGAGCGACCGCGGCACCAGCTGGCTGGGGCCGCTGGTCTTCGGGCTGGCCTTCCAGATGACGGGCAGCTACCGCTCGTCGATCATCTCGCTGGTGGTGTTCTTCGTGCTGGGCTTCGCCGTGCTGCTGCGGGTTCCGGTGGGGCGCGCGGCGGCGGCCGTCGGCAACCGGGAGTACGCCGAGCCGGGTCGGATTTAGGCCGGGGACCGAAAGGGCGGTAGTGTACGCCTTCGGCCCGCCGGATGGACCGTTACCGCACGCCGAACGCGTGCCGACACTGGGTGACATCTCCTGCCAGGTGTGACAATCCGGGCACCGGTGGGTACAACAAGGGGCGGCACGACGGGCGACGCATATCCCCACGCGGGAATCTTCACCGCCGACCGGACGTTGACCGGATGACGACGACAGCGACACCTGTCCTGTGGGCGAGACAAAGCCCGGGAGGCACGATTCATGAGTGAGCGAGCTCTTCGCGGCACGCGACTCGTGGTGACCAGCTACGAGACCGACCGCGGTATCGACCTGGCACCACGCCAGGCCGTGGAGTACGCATGCCAGAACGGTCATCGGTTCGAGATGCCGTTCTCGGTGGAGGCCGAGATTCCGCCCGAGTGGGAGTGCAAGGTGTGCGGCGCACAGGCACTCCTGGTGGACGGCGACGGCCCGGAGGAGAAGAAGGGCAAGCCGGCGCGCACGCACTGGGACATGCTCATGGAGCGCCGGACGCGTGAAGAGCTGGAGGAGGTGCTGGCCGAGCGGCTGGCCGTGCTCCGTTCCGGCACGATGAACATCGCCGTGCACCCGCGCGACAGCAAGCGGAAGTCCGCCTGACGGACTGCGCATGACATGTGTGGAGGGGCCGGGAGCCGCCTGAGGGTGGT
>DASSBO010000502.1:0-12906 GCA_035698655.1 Streptomyces sp. | reverse complement strand
CCGGCGAGATGCAGGAGCTGAAGAACACCGTCAACACGATGGTCGACCAGCTGCGCTCGTTCGGTGACGAGGTCACCCGGGTCGCCCGGGAGATCGGCGTCGAGGGTGAGCTGGGCGGTCAGGCGCAGGTGCCGGGCGCGGCCGGGACGTGGAAGGACCTGACGGACTCGGTCAACACCGCGTTCCGCAACCTGACCGGTCAGGTGCGCAACATCGCGCAGGTGACGACGGCGGTGGCCAACGGTGACCTGTCGCAGAAGGTCACCGTGGACGTCTCGGGCGAGATGCTGCAGCTGAAGAACACCGTCAACACGATGGTCGACCAGCTGTCCTCGTTCGCCGAGCAGGTCACCAGGATGGCCAGGGACGTGGGCACCGAGGGCCGGCTGGGCGGCCAGGCCAGGGTGGACGGCGTCTCGGGCACCTGGAAGGACCTGACGGACTCCGTCAACTTCATGGCGGGCAACCTGACCTCCCAGGTGCGCCAGATCGCGCAGGTGACGACGGCGGTGGCCCGCGGTGACCTGTCGCAGAAGATCGAGGTCGACGCGCGCGGTGAGATCCTGCAGCTGAAGTCCACGATCAACACGATGGTGGACCAGCTGTCCTCGTTCGCCGACCAGGTGACCCTGGTGGCGCGTGAGGTGGGCACGGAGGGCCGGCTGGGCGGTCAGGCGCAGGTGCCGGGCGTGGCGGGCGTGTGGCGCGACCTCACGGACTCCGTGAACGGCATGGCGTCGAACCTGACCGGTCAGGTCCGCAACATCTCGCAGGTGGCCACGGCGGTCGCGCGCGGTGACCTGTCGCAGAAGATCACCGTGGATGCGCGGGGCGAGATTCTCGAGCTGAAGACGACCCTCAACACGATGGTGGACCAGCTCTCCTCGTTCGCCGAGCAGGTCACGAGGGTCGCGCGTGAGGTGGGAACCGAGGGCATTCTGGGCGGCCAGGCCGAGGTCAAGGGTGTCTCGGGCACCTGGAAGGACCTGACGCAGTCCGTCAACTTCATGGCGAACAACCTGACCTCCCAGGTGCGCAACATCGCGGAGGTCACCACTGCGGTCGCGAACGGCGACCTTTCGAAGAAGATCACCGTCGACGCCAAGGGCGAGATTCTCGCCCTGGTGACCACCGTGAACACGATGGTCGACCAGTTGTCGTCGTTCGCCGAGCAGGTCACGAGGGTCGCGCGTGAGGTGGGCACCGAGGGCATCCTGGGCGGCCAGGCCCGGGTGCCGGGGGTCACCGGTATCTGGAAGGACCTCAGCGAGAACGTCAACCTGATGGCGAACAACCTGACGGGTCAGGTGCGCAACATCTCCCAGGTGGCGACCGCGGTGGCGAACGGCGACCTGACGAAGAAGGTCACCGTCGAGGCGAGCGGTGAGGTCGCCCAGCTCGCCGACACCGTCAACACCATGGTGACGACGCTGTCCGCCTTCGCCGAGCAGGTCACAAGGGTGGCCCGTGAGGTGGGCACCGACGGCGTGCTCGGTGGCCAGGCCCGGGTCGCCGGTGTGGCGGGCACCTGGAAGGACCTCACCGAGTCGGTGAACTCGATGGCGTCGAACCTGACCGGTCAGGTCCGCAACATCGCCATGGTCACGACCGCCATCGCCAAGGGCGATCTGACGAAGAAGATCGACATCGAGGCCAGCGGCGAGATCCTGCAGCTGAAGACGACGATCAACACGATGGTGGACCAGCTGTCGTCGTTCGCCGAGCAGGTCACAAGGGTGGCGCGCGAGGTCGGTACCGAGGGCATCCTCGGTGGCCAGGCCCGGGTGCGCGACGTGGCCGGCACCTGGAAGGACCTCACCGAGTCGGTGAACGAGATGGCCGGGAACCTGACCAGGCAGGTCCGCGCCATCGCCGAGGTCGCCACGGCGGTGACCCGCGGCGACCACAACGTCCGCATCGACGTCGACGCGGCCGGCGAGATCCTGGAGCTGCAGGGCCACATCAACTCCATGATCACCAACCTGCGTGAGACGACGCTGGCGAACCAGGAGCAGGACTGGCTCAAGGGCAACCTCGCCCGCATCTCCGCGCTCATGCAGGGCCGCCGCGACCTGAAGGACGTCGCCGGGCTGATCATGAGCGAGCTGACGCCGGTGGTCTCCGCGCAGCACGGCGCGTTCTTCGTCGCGGTGCCGGCCGACAGCGAACGGGACGGCATCGGGGCCGGCGAGATCGGCGGCGGCGCGGACGGCTCGTACGAACTGCGGATGCTGGGCAGCTACGGCTACTCCATGGGCGGCATGCCCACGACGTTCGGGCCGGGCGAGTCGCTCGTCGGCACGGCGGCGGAGGAGAAGCGCACGATCCTGGTGGAGAACGCGCCGCCCGGCTATCTGAAGATCGCCTCGGGGCTCGGCGAGGCACCGCCCGCGCACGTGATCGTGCTGCCGGTCATCTTCGAGGGGACCGTGCTGGGCGTGGTGGAGCTGGCGGCGTTCCAGCAGTTCACCCAGATCCAGAAGGACTTCCTCAGCCAGATCGCCGAGGTCATCGCGACCAGCGTCAACACCATCAGCGTCAACACCAAGACAGAGGTGCTGCTGGGGCAGTCCCAGGAGCTGACCGAGCAGCTCAAGGAGCGTTCGGCGGAGCTGGAGAACCGGCAGAAGGCGCTGCAGGAGTCGAACGAGCAGCTGGAGGTCAAGGCGGCGCAGCTCGCGCGGACCAACAGCGACATCGAGATCAAGAACCGCGAGATCGAGGAGGCGCGGCAGGTCCTGGAGGAGCGTGCCGAGCAGCTGTCGGTCTCGATGCGCTACAAGTCGGAGTTCCTGGCGAACATGTCGCACGAGCTGCGCACGCCGCTGAACTCGCTGCTGATCCTCGCCAAGCTGCTGGCCGACAACGCCGAGGGGAACCTGTCCCCGAAGCAGGTCGAGTTCTCCGAGACCATCCACGGGGCCGGCTCGGATCTGCTGCAGCTGATCAACGACATCCTGGACCTGTCGAAGGTCGAGGCGGGCAAGATGGACGTCAGTCCGACCCGGATCGCGCTGGTCCAGCTCGTCGACTACGTGGAGGCCACGTTCCGGCCGCTGACGGCCGAGAAGGGCCTGGACTTCTCCGTCCGGGTCTCCCCGGAGCTCCCGGCGACGCTGCACACCGACGAACAGCGGCTGCTGCAGGTGCTGCGCAACCTGCTGTCCAACGCGGTGAAGTTCACCGACTCCGGCGCGGTGGAACTCGTCATCCGCTCCGCGCAGGAGGACGTGCCGGACATCATCCGCGAGCAGATGCTCGAGCACGGCTCGCTGCACGACGCGGATGCCGAGATGGTCGCCTTCTCGGTGACGGACACCGGCATCGGCATCGCCGCCAGCAAGATGCGGGTGATCTTCGAGGCGTTCAAGCAGGCCGACGGCACGACCAGCCGCAAGTACGGCGGCACCGGCCTGGGCCTGTCCATCAGCCGGGAGATCGCGCGGCTGCTGGGCGGCGAGATCTACGCGGCCAGCGAACCCGGCCGCGGCTCCACGTTCACGCTGTACCTGCCGCTGCATCCGACCGAGGTGCCGCCGCAGAGCTACGCCCAGCTCGGCTCGGGCACACCGGCGGCCACGACGCTGCCGCAGCCGTCCGCGGGCCCGCAGGGCGGCGCGGCGGCGGAGGAGGAGCCCGCCGTGCAGGCCGCGGCCCCGGACGCGGAGCGCGCCGCGAACTCGCTGGTGGAGCGCCGTCGCCGGCAGGCCATCGCCCCGGCCGCCGAGCCGGCCGGGGCGCAGCCCGCCGAGGCGCCGGAACGGCGGGAGGAGCAGCCGCAGGCCGAGGAACGGCCGCAGGTCGAGGACAAGCCCGCCGAGGAGCCGCAGGCGGACGCTGCGCCCGTCGCCGAGCCGCCGCGGCCGGGCGGGCTGGCCGGGCACAAGGTGCTCATCGTCGACGACGACATCCGGAACGTCTTCGCGCTCACCAGTGTGCTGGAGCAGAACGGGCTGCAGGTGCTGTACGCGGAGAATGGGCGCGAGGGCATCGAGGTGCTCGAGCAGCACGACGATCTCGCCGTGGTGCTGATGGACATCATGATGCCGGAGATGGACGGCTACGAGACGACGGCGGCGATCCGGCGGATGCCGCAGTTCGCCCGGCTGCCGATCATCGCGCTCACCGCCAAGGCGATGAAGGGAGACCGGGAGAAGAGCATCGAGTCCGGAGCGTCCGACTACGTCACCAAACCGGTCGACACCGATCATCTGCTGACCGTCATGGCGCAGTGGATGCAGGCCGAGTGATGTGACACGGTACGGGTAGACCGCACGCGAACGGCTGCGGTCCACGGGTGTGAGACGTGCGTGGACGGGGAACCTTCCCCGTCTCCGGGGCGTTCTTACTTCCGTGCACAGTGACATCACGGTGACAGGGTGTGGCAGGCCGCAGGGTGCGGCTACCATGACCGGCACAAGGACGGGTGGCGGCGTGCAGGAGCCGTCCCCGGGGGCGGCGTCCGGTGTGCTGCCGGGGCGAGGAGGACGGGCCATGGTCCAGAAGGCCAAGATCCTCCTGGTCGATGACCGGCCGGAGAATCTGCTGGCGCTGGAGGCGATCCTCTCGGCGCTCGATCAGACGCTGGTGCGGGCATCGTCAGGGGAGGAAGCGCTCAAGGCGCTGCTGACGGACGATTTCGCGGTCATTCTGCTCGACGTCCAGATGCCGGGGATGGACGGGTTCGAGACGGCCGCGCACATCAAGCGGCGCGAGCGGACCCGGGACATCCCGATCATCTTCCTCACGGCCATCAACCACGGCCCGCACCACACCTTCCGCGGTTACGCGGCGGGCGCCGTCGACTACATCTCCAAGCCGTTCGACCCGTGGGTGCTGCGGGCCAAGGTGTCCGTCTTCGTCGAGCTGTACATGAAGAACCTGCAGCTGCGCGAGCAGGCGGCGCTGCTGCGGGGCCAGCTCGAAGGCCGCCGCCCGCAGGAGGACGACGCCGAGCCCGAGCCCGGGCTGCTGGCCGAACTGTCGGCCAGGCTCGCCGCGGTGGAGGAGCAGGCCGAGGCGCTCTCGAAGCAGCTCGACGACGCGTCGGACGCCGCCGCGGTGGCCACCGCGGCCCACCTGGAGCGCAAACTCACCGGGCTGCGCAGGGCACTTGACGCTCTCGGCCCCGGCACGGGCGGCTCGGCCCCGCAGCTGCCCGCGCAGAACTGACCCACTCCCGCAGCGCAGTGCGCGCCTTGACCGCGTATCGGCTGATGCCCGGTCAAGGCGCCGTCGTCCGTGCCCCGGCAGGCCGACTTCGGTAATCTCGTGACCATGGCCTCACGTACGTCCGGCAAGGCCGCCAAGAAGGCGCCCGCGAAGAAGGCCGCTGCCAAGAAGGCACCGGCCCGGAAGCCGCCGGCGAAGAAGGCCGCCGCCAAGAAGGCGTCCGCCGGAAAGCCGGCCAAACCGGCGGCCAAGCCTGCGCCGTCGCCGACCGGCGGCGTGTACCGGCTCGTGCGCGCCTGCTGGCTCGGTGCCGCACACGGCGTCGGCGCGCTCTTCCGTGGCGTGGGCCGCGGCGCCCGCGGCCTGGACCCGGCGCACCGCAAGGACGGGCTTGCGCTGCTGCTGCTCGGTCTCGCGCTGGTGATCGCCGCCGGCACCTGGTCGAATCTGCAGGGCCCGGTCGGGGACCTGGTCGAGATACTCGTCACCGGCGCGTTCGGCCGGCTGGATCTGCTGGTGCCGCTGCTGGTCGGCGGCATCTCGGTGCGGCTGATCCGGCATCCGGAGCAGCCCGAGGCCAATGGCCGGATCGTGATCGGTCTGTCGGCGCTCGTCGTCGGCGTGCTCGGGCTCGTGCACGTCGCGTGCGGCGCGCCCGGGCGTGATGAGGGCATGGGGGCGCTGCGGGACGCCGGGGGGCTGATCGGCTGGGCCGTCGCGCAGCCGCTGGTGCTGACCGTGGGCGGCGTGCTGGCGCTGCCGCTGCTCGCCCTGGTGACGGCCTTCGGGCTGCTGGTGGTCACCGCGACGCCGGTAAACCGGATCCCGCAGCGGCTGCACGAGCTCGGCGTCCGGCTCGGTGTCGTCGCCGACGCCGACCACGTCGAGGATGCCCGGGAGGCCCCGGCAGCCGGCGAGGACGCCGAGCCCGCGCCCGGGCGCCGCCCCCGGACGCGCAGGCGCCCGCCGGTCGACGCCCGCGACGCGGCGGCGGCCGCGGACCGGGAGGAGACCGGTGGGCGGCCGCGCCGCCGGTCGTCCGACGCGGTGGACGTCGCCGCGGCGGCCGCTGCCTCGCTGGACGGCGCGGTGCTGCACGGTGTCCAGCCCAGCGCGCTCGTCGCCGACCTGACGCAGCAGGTCACCGGCGGGCGTCGCAGCGGCGGGGAGGAGCCCGCGTCGGCGTCGGTGCCCGGCGCGCGCACCGAGGAGCCCCGGGAGGACTCCGGGGGCACCGCGGTGCCCGACCTGACGAAGTCGCCCGAGCCGCCGCGCGGTGATGCGCTGCCGCCGCGTGCCGAGCAGTTGCAGCTGTCCGGCGACATCACCTACGCGCTGCCGTCGCTGGACCTCCTCGAGCGCGGCGGCCCCGGCAGGACGCGCAGCCCCGCCAACGACCAGGTCGTGGAGTCGCTGACCACGGTCTTCAGCGAGTTCAAGGTGGACGCCTCGGTCACCGGGTTCACCCGCGGACCGACCGTCACCCGGTACGTGGTGGAGCTCGGGCCCGCGGTGAAGGTCGAGAAGATCACCGCGCTGACCAAGAACATCGCGTACGCGGTGGCCAGCCCGGACGTGCGGATCATCTCGCCGATCCCCGGCAAGTCGGCGGTGGGCATCGAGATCCCGAACCCCGACCGGGAGATGGTCAACCTCGGCGACGTGCTGCGGGCCGCGGAGGCCGACGGCGAGGAGCACCCGATGCTCGTCGGGCTCGGCAAGGACGTCGAGGGCGGCTACGTCACCCACAACCTGGCGACGATGCCGCACGTGCTGGTGGCCGGCGCGACCGGCTCCGGCAAGTCGTCCTGCATCAACTGCCTGATCACCTCGGTCATCGCGCGGGCCACGCCGGAGGACGTGCGGCTGGTGCTGGTCGACCCCAAGCGGGTCGAACTGACGGTGTACGAGGGCATCCCGCACCTGATCACGCCGATCATCACGAGCCCCAAGAAGGCCGCCGAGGCGCTGCAGTGGGTCGTGCGCGAGATGGACCTGCGCTACGACGACCTGGCGGCCTACGGCTACCGGCACATCGACGACTTCAACGCCGCGGTGCGCAGCGGCAAGGCGCAGGCGCCCGAGGGCAGCGAGCGAGAACTCGCCCCCTACCCGTACCTGCTGGTCATCGTCGACGAGCTGGCCGACCTGATGATGGTGGCGCCGCGCGACGTGGAGGACGCCATCGTGCGGATCACCCAGCTCGCCCGGGCCGCCGGCATCCACCTGGTGCTGGCCACCCAGCGGCCCTCGGTGGACGTCGTCACCGGTCTCATCAAGGCGAACGTGCCCTCCCGGCTGGCATTCTCCACCTCCTCGCTGGCCGACAGCCGGGTCATCCTCGACCAGGCGGGTGCCGAGAAGCTGATCGGCAAGGGTGACGGGCTGTTCCTGCCGATGGGCGCGAGCAAGCCCGTCCGCATGCAGGGCGCCTACATCACCGAACCCGAGGTGCAGGCGGTCGTCGCGCACTGCAAGGAGCAGATGGCGCCGGTCTTCCGCGACGACGTGCTGGTCGGGCAGACCAAGAAGAAGGAGATCGACGAGGAGATCGGCGACGACCTGGACCTGCTGTGCCAGGCGGCGGAGCTCGTGGTGTCCACCCAGTTCGGGTCCACCTCGATGCTGCAGCGCAAGCTGCGGGTCGGTTTCGCCAAGGCGGGCCGGCTGATGGACCTGATGGAGTCCCGGGACGTGGTCGGGCCGAGCGAGGGATCCAAGGCGCGCGACGTCCTCGTCAAACCGGAGGACCTTCCGGGCGTGCTGGCCGTGATCCGTGGGGAGACTCATCCGTAAGGGTGAGCAAGGCAACCGTTTCCGCTGGCCGTACGTCAGGTTGAGGGGAAGGCTGGGCTGTCCGGCTGTCAGGTGGTATGGCAATCCCGATGGCGGACAATACGGCCTGCCCGCTTGCCCCGCCCTCTCGTCTCGCCCCTAGACTGAACCTCCAGCAGGTGGCTACACGCTCGAAAGGCGCCCCCGTGTCCATCGGCAACTCACCGGAAGAGGACCGTCCTTCGGTCGGTCACGTCCTCAAGCAGGCCCGCATCGACGCACGGCTCAGCGTGGACGACGTCAGTACCTCCACCCGCGTGCGGGTCCCCATCGTCCAGGCGATCGAGGAAGACGACTTCTCCCGCTGCGGCGGCGACGTCTACGCACGCGGCCATCTGCGTACGCTCGCCAGGGCCGTCGGGCTCGATCCCGAGGAGCTGCTGGCCAGGTATGACGAGGAGTACGGCGGGAAGACCGTCCCGACGCCGACCGCCGCCATGTTCGAGGCGGAACGGATCCGGCCCGAGCCGCGCCGCCCGAACTGGACCGCCGCCATGGTCGCCGCCATCGTCGCGGTGGTCGGCTTCGTCGGCTTCACGCTGTTCAACGGAGGCGGCGGCCAGGAAGAGCCGGTCGCCCAGGCCACCCACTCGGCCAAGCAGCACGACTCCGAACACAAGGACAAGAAGAACTCCCGGCCCGCCGACCCCAAGCCCGAGCCGTCCGACAGCGCCATCGCCGGCGTGCCGGCCGACAAGGTCACCGTCCGCATGGTCGCCGACAGCGGCAAGAGCTGGGTCTCGGTCAAGGACCACAGCGGCAAGCAGCTCTTCCAGGGCGACCTCGACAAGGGCGATTCCAAGACCTTCACCGACGACGAGCGGCTCGACCTCGTCCTGGGCAACGCGGGCGCCATCAAGCTGTGGGTCAACGGCAAGGAGGTCGACCGGCTCGGCGAGGACGGCAACGTGGAGCGCGTGAGCTACACCAAGGGCGACCCCGAGCAGGGCTAGCCGCCCGGACCGCCGCGTCGGCGGGCGCGGCGGGGATGCCGCAGCCGACGACGTAGGCTTGCGTCCATGCCCCAACGCCGTACCGTCGCTCTCGTCACGCTTGGCTGCGCCCGCAACGAGGTGGACTCCGAGGAACTCGCCGGCCGTCTCGCAGCCGACGGCTGGGACCTGGTGCCGCAGGCCGCCGACGCCGACGTGGCCGTCGTCAACACCTGCGGCTTCGTCGAAGCGGCCAAGAAGGACTCGGTCGACGCCCTGCTGGAGGCGAACGACCTCAAGGACCACGGCCGCACGCAGGCCGTGGTCGCCGTCGGCTGCATGGCCGAGCGGTACGGCAGGGAGCTGGCGGACGCCCTCCCGGAAGCGGACGGCGTCCTCGGCTTCGACGACTACGCCGACATCTCCGACCGGCTCACCACGATCCTCTCCGGCGGTGTGCACGCCGCGCACACCCCGCGCGACCGGCGCAAGCTGCTGCCCATCAGCCCGGCCGAGCGGCAGGACGCCGGCACGGAGGTCGCCCTGCCCGGACACGGGGCTTCGGCAGCCGCAGCCGTCGAGGACCTGCCCGCCGGCCTCGCCCCCGCCTCCGGCCCGCGCGCTCCGCTGCGCCGCCGGCTCGGCACCAGCCCCGTCGCCTCCGTGAAGCTGGCCTCGGGCTGCGACCGGCGCTGCTCCTTCTGCGCCATCCCCTCCTTCCGCGGCTCCTTCATCTCCCGGCGGCCCTCCGACGTGCTGACCGAGACCCGGTGGCTCGCCGAGCAGGGCGTCAAGGAGGTCATGCTGGTCTCGGAGAACAACACCTCCTACGGCAAGGACCTCGGCGACATCCGGCTGCTCGAGACGCTGCTGCCGGAACTCGCCGCAGTCGACGGCATCGAACGGGTCCGGGTCAGCTATCTGCAGCCCGCCGAGATGCGGCCGGACCTGATCGACGTCCTCACCGGCACCGACAAGGTCGCGCCCTACTTCGACCTGTCCTTCCAGCACTCCGCGCCCGGCGTGCTGCGCACCATGCGGCGCTTCGGCGACACCGACTCCTTCCTGGCGCTGCTGCAGTCCGTACGGGACAAGGCGCCGCACGCCGGCATCCGGTCGAACTTCATCGTGGGCTTCCCCGGCGAGAGCGAGGCGGACGTCGCCGAGCTGGAACGTTTCCTGAACGCGGCGCGGCTGGATGCGATCGGCGTCTTCGGGTACTCGGACGAGGACGGCACGGAGGCGGCCGGCTACGAGGCGAAGAACGACCCCGAGGTGGTCGCCGAGCGGCTGGAGCGCGTCGCACGGCTCGCGGAGGAGCTCACCGCCCAGCGGGCGGAGGAACGGCTCGGCGAGACCGTGCGCGTCCTGGTCGAACAGGGAGCGAAGGAGGCGGCGTCGAACGGAGAGGACGGGCCGGTCGGCCGGGCCGCACACCAGGCACCCGAGACGGACGGGCAGGTGGTGCTGCGCGGCGAGCGGGCCGCGGACGCCGCGGTGGGCCGTATCGTCGAAGCCACGGTGGTGGCCACACAGGGCGTGGACCTGATCGCAGAGCCGGTGAAGGGCGAGAGCGAGGAGGCGGGCACATGAGCGGAGCGCCGGCCTCGGCCGCCGGCGGAGGCGCGGTCGCCGCGCCGAACCGCACGGCTGCGTCGCGGCAGGTCAGCGTGTGGAACGTCGCCAACCTCCTCACCATGCTGCGGCTCGTGCTCGTGCCGGGCTTCGTGGTGCTGATGCTCGCCGCCGGAGGGCACGATCCCGCCTGGCGGTCCTTCGCCTGGGCGGCCTTCACCGTCGCCATGATCACCGACCTGTTCGACGGCGAGCTGGCGCGGCGCAAACAGATCGTCACCGACTTCGGGAAGCTGGCCGACCCCATCGCCGACAAGGCGATCATGGGCGCCGCACTGGTCTGCCTCGCCGCGCTCGGTGATCTGCCCTGGTGGGTGACCGCCGTGATTCTCGCCCGTGAGCTGGGCATCACCGCGCTGCGCTTCTGGGTGATCCGGCACGGGGTGATCCCGGCCAGCCGCGGCGGAAAGCTGAAGACGCTCGCGCAGGGTGTCGCGGTCGGCATGTACGTCCTCGCCCTCACCGGGCCGCTGGCCACGCTCCGCTGGTGGGTGATGGCCGTCGCCGTCGTGCTCACGGTGGGCACCGGGCTGGACTACGTCCGGCAGGCCGTCGTACTGCGGCGCGCCGGGCTCGCCGCGCAGCGGGCCGCCGCAGCGTCGGCGGAGCACGGGGATGCCACCGGGGGAGCGGCGTGAGCGCCACCGGGGACGCGCGCACCGCGCAGCGGGTACTGGAACTGCTGGCCGAACGCGGCCAGAGCGTGGCCGTCGCCGAGTCGCTCACCGGCGGCATGGTCGCCGCCAGGCTCACCGCCGTCGCGGGCGCCTCCCGTGGCTTCCGCGGTTCGGTGACCGTGTACGCCACGGACCTCAAACGTGACGTGCTCGGTGTGGACGGCGACCTGCTGGCCGAGCGGGGCGCGGTCGACGCCGAGGTGGCGCGGCAGATGGCGCAGGGAGTGCGCCGGGCGCTCGGCGCCGACTGGGGGATCTCGACCACCGGTGTGGCGGGTCCCGACGAGCAGGACGGACAGGCCGTCGGCACCGTCTTCGTCGCCGCGGCCGGGCCGCACGGCGGGGAGCCCGCGGTGCTGCCCCTGCACGCCCAGGGCGGCCGGGAGGACATCCGCAGGGCGAGCAGCGACGCGGTGCTCGGCCTGCTGACGGAGCAACTGACCGCCGAACGGGCGGCGGATGATACGGAACACGACGGGGGGAACTGATGTTTGCAGCCCTGAGTGAACACGACATCGCTCCCCGCACGGGCACCGCCGGAGGGGGTACGGTGGAGCCTGAAGGACGCGGGTCGTCGGACGCAGAAAGTCACGCCGGCCGGCCCGCAGCAAGGGGTACGCACAGGACGCCGCGCGTTGTAGAGGGAGGAGCACCGATGATTCTGCTCCGTCGCCTGTTGGGTGACGTGCTGCGTCGGCAGCGCCAACGCCAGGGTCGCACCCTGCGTGAGGTCTCTTCGTCGGCACGGGTCTCGCTCGGCTATCTCTCCGAGGTGGAGCGTGGCCAGAAGGAAGCCTCCTCCGAACTCCTGTCCTCCATCTGCGAGGCGCTGGACGTGCGGATGTCGCAGGTGATGCGGGAGGTCAGCGACGAACTGTCGCTCGCCGAGCTGGCCGAGTCCGCCGCCGGCGACACGGTGCCCGCGCCGATGCGCCCGATGCTGAACCCGGTCGAGCGGGTCACCATCAAGTCGCCCACCGAGGCCGTGGACGTCGTCGCGGCCTGACCGTCCGCACCCGAGACCGTTCAGCGAAGTCCCCGCCGGAGACCGGCGGGGACTTCGCCGTGTGTGGTCGCGTGCTACCCGCGGGTGCGGGAGGATCGGGTGCGGGAGGTGGTCGGATGCGCGCATCCGGCACGGCCGGTGGCGGTGGCCGCCGAGCCCCCAGGCGGCGCCCGGCAGCGACGGCATGGCGGGTGCTGCGCGTCTTCGCGGCCCTGGCCTGCGCGTTCGCCGTGTGGCGGCTGGTGGCCGGGCAGGGGCAGCGCAGTCCCGTGGTCGAGGTGGTGGTCGCCGGCGGCTGGGGACTGAGCCTGCTCCCCGTCCACGTCGCCGCCCACCGTCCGCGCCGGAAAGCCCTGCGAAGGAGCCGCCGGCCTTCACTCGATCGGCGGATTCTCGCGGCTCACGGCCGCGACTCTTCCCGTGCCGGCTGGCAGCGCGGACACCAGTAGCCGATCCGCTGCTCCCCGGGTGGGCCCAGCGACCCGGACCGGATCGCGGCCCCGCAGCGGCGGCACGGCCGGCGGGCCCTGCCGTAGACGTACAACTCGCGGTCCCGGTGCGGTTCCCCGGTGGTGCTGCGGCGCACCCGGTTCCGGTTCGCCACCAGCAGCCGGCGGGCCAGCGCCACCAGCCGCGCCGGACCGGGCAC